>NZ_NEVB01000043.1:8538-19766 GCF_002259925.1 Aeromonas sp. A35_P
ATTGATAGAAAATGACGTTGCAAGTCAGGCTTGTCATATTTCGCAACAACTTGTGCAATTGTAAGTAAATGTAATTGAACCCTTTACTCAGGGTGGGCGAAGATCATATTTTGAAAATGTACTTGACCCGTCATGGCTGCGATTTAATAAAGTCAGTCATGGTGCCAAATAATATTGGTTGATGACCTTTCTGTTTTTTATAAGGTGGGTCTATTTGCATTTTTTATCAGGAGATTGAGATGAGAAACTCTATTGTTGCGGCCGCTCTGGTGCTGGCTGGTTCCGGTTTCGCCGCCAATGCGGCAACAGTTGGGGATATCGCCGTGTATGCCACAGAAAAATCGCACGGTTCGATATCGATAGGAACCAACAACGCCTACACAAAAACCTTTGATATTGCCTTGGCCAAACTATCAGGTGGTGATATTGATTTATCAAAGATGTGTTTGAAAGCATATGGCAGAAATAATCAGGTGTTCAACGCTGACACGGTGGATGAAGCCCTGCTGTCAGGCGTTCTCAAGCAGGGGGGAATGGTAAAGGGGATTGCTGTCTTTGCCGATAATAATGATGCTGTCCTTGACGCCACGCTGGTGAAAATATCTGACAACTGCCATTAAATGGCACTCCTTGTTGGTGGCTGGGTAAATGCCTGGTCCCATATGCAGGGGGAAAGCGTACTTCCCACCCGGGTCATGCGTTATTGAGTCAGAGCTCTATTCATATGACGCGCCCTGTTTGAGGGTGGCGTCGATAAGCCCGGCCAGTGTGATCAGGGCCGCCTCCAGTTGCTCGCTCCAGGGATGGGAGCTGTTGAGCCGCAGGCAGTGGTTGTGCAGCCCCTTGCTGGAGAAGAGGGCGCCGGGGGCCAGCGAGAACCCGCTGGCCAGCGCCCGGGCGTGCAGGGCGCGACTGTCGAGGCGCGGGTCAAACTCGAGCCAGAGAAAATAGCCGCCATCGGGGGAGGAGATGCTCACTTCCCCCGGCAGCAGGCGCAGCAGGGCGGCCCGCATCTGCTGCTGGCGCTGGGCCAGGGTGTGGCGCAGCCGGCGAAAGTGGGCATCCACCCCGCCCTGACGCAGCATCTCGGCCAGCGCCAGCTGGCTGGGCACATTGGTGGAGAGGGTCGACATCAGCTGCAGCCGCTGCACCCGCTCGGCGTGGCGACCCGCTACCACCCAGCCGACCCGAAAGCCCGGTGCCAGGCACTTTGAGAAGGAGCTGCACAACAGGCTCTCGCCCCGGGTATCCCAGTATTTGATGGGCCTTGGCCGCTCACGGCCGAAATAGACCTCGGCATAGACGTCATCCTCCACCAGCGCTACCCCGCGTCGGTTGAGCAGCGCCATCAGCGCCTGCTTGTGCTCATCCGGCATGGTGTGACCGAGCGGGTGCTGAACATTGCCCATCAGCCAGCACGCCTTGATGGGGCGCTGGGCGAGGGCCTCCTCCAGCAGGGCGAGGTCGATGCCCACCCCGGGGATCACCGGGATCTCCACTGCATTGAGCTTGAGCCGCTCGATGGCCTGCAGGGCGCCGTAGAAGGTGGGGGACTCCACCACCACCCAGTCACCGGGCTCGGTCAGCACCTGCAGACTGAGGGAGAGCGCCTCCATGGCGCCGGTGGTGATGATGATCTGCTGAGGGTCCACCGCCAGTCCCTCGCTGGCGTAACGCTGGGCGATGGCCCGGCGCAGCGCCTCGTTGCCGGGGGGCAGGTCTGCCACCGTGCTGAAGGGGTCAAGCCGGCGCATGCAGCTGGCCAGTGCCCGGCCAAGCTGGGGATGAGGAAACAGGGTGGGGTCGGCCACCGACATGCCAAGGGGCACCAGCCCCCGTGACTTGCTCGCCTGCAACACTTCGAACACCAGATCGTTGATGTCCACCGAGCCGCTGTAGTGAGCCTGCTGGGGCAGGCTGGCGGCAGGGCGGGAAGGCGCCGCCTTGACGTAGTAGCCGGACTGGGGGCGGGCGAGGATCCGCCCCTGGCTCTCCAGCAGCTGATAGGCCTGCAACACCGTCATGGGGCTCAGGCCATGGGTCTTGCAGCTCTGGCGGATGGAGGGGATGCGCTCGCCGGGTTGCCACACCCCGGCTTCTATCTGCTGTTGCAGGCGGTCGGCCAGCTGACGGTAAAGGGACATGTGATGCAGCAACTGTTATAGGTGTAATTCAATATAACTGCATCTGTTATAGGTGTCATGCTCCGTGGTGTACTTGTCTCGCACAAAACGTGCAAGGTAAATACAACAAAAGAGAGTGACGCATGATCAATCCGGATGACGTGGTCAGCCTGTCGCGCCTGCAATTTGGCGCCACGGCCATGTTCCACTTCCTGTTTGTGCCCCTCACGCTGGGGCTGTCCTGGATCCTGGTGATCGCAGAGTCGGCCTATGTGATGACCGGCAAGGTGATCTACAAGGACATCACCCGTTTCTGGGGCAAGCTGTTTGGCATCAACTTCGTGATGGGGGTGACCACAGGCATCACCCTGGAGTTCCAGTTCGGCACCAACTGGGCCTACTACTCCCAGTATGTGGGGGACATTTTCGGCACCCCGCTGGCGGTGGAGGGGTTGATGGCCTTCTTCCTCGAGTCGACCCTGGTGGGGCTCTTCTTCTTCGGCTGGGACAAGCTCTCCCGCGGTCAGCATCTGCTGGTGACCATGCTGGTGGCGCTCGGCTCCAACCTCTCCGCGCTCTGGATCCTGATCGGCAACGGCTGGATGCAGAACCCGGTGGGCGCCGAGTTCAACCTGGTGACCCAGCGCATGGAGCTGGTGGACGTGGCCGCGGTGATCTTCAACCCGGTGGCCCAGGTCAAGTTCGTGCACACGGTGGCGGCGGGCTATGTGGCCGCCTCCCTGTTCGTGATGGGGGTGAGCAGCTGGTATCTGCTGCGCCGCATGGAGGTGCGCTTCGCCCTGCGCTCCTTTGCCATTGCCTCGGGCTTTGGGCTGGCCGCCATCCTCTCGGTCATCGTGCTGGGTGACGAGTCGGGCTATCGCACCGGCGAGGTGCAGAAGGTCAAGCTGGCCGCCATCGAGGCGGAGTGGGAGACCGAGCCCGCGCCGGCCGCCTTCACCCTGTTCGGCTTCCCGGATCAGGGGGCCGAGACCACCCACGCGGCCATCAAGATCCCCTATCTGATGGGCATCATCGCCACCCGCTCCCTCGATGAAGCGGTGACCGGCATCAAGGATCTCAAGGCCCAGCACGAGACCCGTATTCGCAGCGGCATGGTGGCCGCCGGGGCGCTCGAGCAGATCCGCGCCGGCAACGACTCGGCCGAAAACCGTGCGCTGTTCGACCAGCACGGCCAGGATCTCGGCTACGGGCTGCTGCTCACCCCCTATGCCAGCAACATCGCCAAGGCCGGTGAGGCCGAGATCGCCAAGGCGGTGGAAGACTCGGTGCCGCAGGTGGCGCCGCTGTTCTGGGGCTTTCGGATCATGGTCGGGTTGGGAGTAGTGATGCTCGGACTGTTCGTGGCGGGCTTCGTCCAGCTCTGCCGCAACCGGCTGCTCGCCTCGCCCCGCCTGCTCAAGGCGCTGCTGTGGAGCATTCCGCTGCCCTGGATTGCCATCGAGGCGGGTTGGTTCGTGGCCGAATTCGGTCGCCAGCCCTGGACCATCAGCGACGTGCTGCCGGTGTCGGCCTCGGTGTCGCTGCTGCAGCCGGGCCAGCTCTGGTTCAGCCTGATCTCCATCTGTCTCATTTACTCCTGCCTGCTGGTGGTGGAGCTGTTCCTGCTGCGCCGCGTGATCCGCCAGGGGCCCGCCGTGCTGCATACCGGCCGCTACAGCGGTGAACAACCCGAACTTGCGAGGATCGCCTGATGGATTATGAAACCCTGAAACTCATCTGGTGGGGGCTGGTGCTGTTCATGCTGGCCGGCTTCATCGTGATGGATGGCTTCGATCTGGGCATCGCCATGCTGCTGCCGGTGGTCTCGAAAGAGGATGAAGACCGCCGACTGGTGATCAACAGCGTGGGGCCGGTGTGGGAGGGCAACCAGGTGTGGCTCATCGCCGGTGCCGGCGCCCTGTTCGCCGCTTGGCCGCTGGTCTATGCCGCCGCCTTCTCGGCGCTCTATGTGCCCATGATAGTGCTGCTGCTTGGCCTCTTTCTGCGCCCGGTGGGCTTTGACTATCGCAGCAAGCTGGCCGATCCCCTCTGGCGCCGCTGGTGGGATCGCGCTCTGGTGGCCGGTGGTCTGGTACCGACCCTGGTGCTCTCTGCCGCTATCGCGCTGGTGATGCAGGGCTTGCCGTTTCGCTTCGACAGCGCACTGCGCCTGCACTACGGGGCCTTCGACTTCCACTGGAGCTGGATTGCCAGCGTGGTGGCGACCGGGGTGAGCCTGCTGCTGCTGCACGGCGCCAGCTTCCTGCAGGCCAAGGTAACGGGCACCCCTGCACTGCGGGCCCGTGGCCTCGCCATCCTGCTGGCACCGCTGGTGACCCTCTGCTATCTGCTGGCCGGCTGGCATCTGCTGGGGTTGTCGGGTTATCAGCTGACCGGCCTAGCGGGCCAGCCCTTTGACCCCAATGCCGCCATCAGCCCGCTGATGAAGGGGGTGATCCCCCACGCCTGCGGCTGGCTTGGCAACTACTTTGACTACCCGCTGCTGTGGCTGGTGCCCCTCATCGGCGCCCTGGCACCGCTGGCCAGCGGCATCGCCGCCTGGCAGGAGAAGGGACGGCTGGCGCTGCTGGCCAGCGGCCTGGCCTGCGCCGCCATGCTCTGCTCGGTGGCCATCGCCCTGTTCCCCTTCGTGCTGCCCTCGTCGCTGGATCCGGCCAGCAGCCTGACCCTGTGGGACGGCACCTCCAGCTTCAAGACCCTGACCATCATGTTCGGGATCGTGCTGGTGCTGATGCCCATCAACCTCGGCTACACCGGCTGGGTCTACCGGGTGGTGCGCGGCAAGCTGGATCGTGCCGGCATCAAGCGCGACAGCCATCAACTCTACTGACCCCAAGGGAGCCGCTATGTGGTACTTCACCTGGATTTTGGGCCTGGGTTTCGCCCTGTTGCTGGGCCTGTGCAACCTGCTCTGGCTGGAAGCACGCTGGGCAGCCGATGAACGGGATGAGCCCCGCTCTCAACCCTGATCCCCCTCGGTCGGGGAGGGCAGACCCTGCCTCGCCCCGACCCCTTTCTCTTGTCATCCAACCGACAGGTAATCCGTTATGAAACAGACAATCAAAGCGGTGACGCTGGCCATCGGCTGCGCGCTCGCCACCGCGCCGGCCTGGGCCGAGCCCGTACAACTGACGCCACTGGACAAGGCATTCACCCTGCAGGTGCTCGGCAGCGGCGGCCCCATCTCCGACGATCTGCGCGCCTCCTCCAGCGAGGTGATCTGGTGGAAGGGCAAATCGCGCATCCTGATCGATGCCGGTGGCGGCGTCTATCTGCGCTTCGGCCAGGCGGGCGCCAAGCTCGAAGAGGTCGACTTCATCGGCATCACCCACTTTCACACCGACCATGTGACCGACCTGCCCGCGCTGCTCAAGGGGGCCTACTTCTTCAAACGCAGCGATCCGCTCGATCTGGCGGGGCCGCAGGCCGGCTCGGCCTTCCCCAGCATGAGCGACTATTTTGACGCCCTGTTCAACCCGAACAAGGGGGCCTATGCCTACCTCGGCGGCTTCAAGGATGGCACCGATGGTCTCTTCCCCATCAATGTGCACGATGTGCCCTACCAGACTCCCCGGCCGCAACAGGTCTATCAGCAGGATGGCCTGACCATCACGGCGCTCGGCATCCCCCACGGGGACGTGCCCTGTCTGGCCTATCGCATCGAGAGCGCCGAGGGGACCATCGTCATCTCGGCGGATCAGAACGGCAGCAACCCGGCCTTTGTGCCGTTTGCCAAGGGAGCCGACATCCTGGTGATGCCGCTCGCCATCCACGAGGGCGCCGATCCTGTCTCCGCCTCGCTCCATGCCAAGCCCTCGGTGGTCGCCAAGATTGCCGCCGAAGTGAACCCCAAGCTGCTGGTGCTGAACCACTGGATGGGGGTCGGCCTCAATCATAAGAAGGAGGCGATGGCCATCGTCAAGCAGCAGTTCCACGGCCAGGTGGTGGCCGCCCGCGATCTCTCCAGTTACCCCGTTTCATCCGTCAAGGAGTCCAGCCATGAGTAACGCACACAGCAACAAGAGCTCTCGCAAACTGAGCCTCTCCATCGCCATGACCGGCCTGATCGCGCTGACCCCCGGGCTTGCGCTGGCAGCCACCCCGAGCGAGGCGCCGGTGAAGGCGGCGCCGAGCGAACAGCACGGCGGCAAGTGTGCGGCCGGCAAGTGCGGCACCGAGAAGCGCTTCGAGAAGCAGACCCTCGACAGCGATCCGCAGGGCCGGCTGGTGCGCGCCCGCGATGGCAAGTGTGGTCTGACGGAGCAGGGGATCAACGGTGAGGCCCAGCGCCAGGAGAGCAAGATGACGGAGGGGGTATGCAGCCAATAAGCGCCAGCAGCCGTGGCGTGGGGTTGCGCCAGGAGCATCTGGCCCAGCTCTGTGGGGCGCCGGCCCGCCCCGGCATCGACTTTCTCGAGCTGGCGCCGGAGAACTGGATGGCCATTGGCGGCGCCAGGCGGGAGCAACTGCAGCAGATCGCCGCGCGCTATCCGCTGGTGGCCCACGGGCTCAGCCTCTCCCTCGGCGATTGCCAGCCGCTCAATATGACCCTGCTCGGCCAGATCCGCGCCTTTCTCGACGAGTTTGGCATCGACATCTACAGCGAGCACCTGAGCTTTTCCCGCGACGATCGCGGCTATCTCTACGAGCTGCTGCCGGTGCCGCGCCAGTGGGAGAACCTCCCCTATCTGGCGGATCGGATCCGGCAGGTACAGGATGCGCTGGCCCGCCCGCTGGTGCTGGAGAACATCTCCTACTACCACGGCTATGAGCACGAGATGGCGGAGGAGGCGTTTCTGACCGAGCTGGTGGCGCGCAGCGGCTGCGAGCTGCTGCTCGACATCAACAACGTTTTTGTGAACAGCCGTAATCACGGCTACTGCGCCGAGCGGATGATTGCCGGGCTGCCGAGCCAGGCGATCCGCTACTTCCATATCGCCGGCCATCTGGAAGAGGCGGACGGCACCCTGCTGGATACCCATGGTCGTCCGGTCTGCGAGGAGGTGGTGGCGCTGGCCCGTTATACGGTGCAGACCCACGGCCTGCGCCCCCTGCTGCTGGAGCGGGATCATCATCTGCCCCCCTTGCCCGTGCTGGAGGCCGAGCTGGCCCGGGTCCATCAGGCCTGCTGCGAGGCGACGGCGCATCCTGCGGGTCGGGAGGTGTGTCATGACTAGGCGAGAGCAAGCGGCATGGCCTACCACGGTGGTTCCGCCCCGGCTGTGGCAGCAGACCGAGTGGCTGGCCGGTTGTATACGGGAGTCGGCAACCGGGCTAGCCCCCCACTATGTGCGCAGCGTGCGGGCCAATGTCGAGGCGGTGCTGGAGAGTACCTTCGCGCTCACCCTGAACCACCTGACGCCGGTTGAGCGCGATGCGCTGGTGAATGGCTTCGTTGCCCACCATGGCGCGATCGAGCCCGCCTTTCACCAGATTGCCACCGAGTTGGTGCGCCATGTGCAGCTTCGCCAGAGCGAGGGGCGGCTCAACTGGCCCGGGCTGCGGCTGGCGCTGCTGGAGTATGAGTGGGCCTGCCTGTGCGTCGAGATTGACGACGCGCAGGTGCCGCGCCCGCTCGCAGGGGAAGCGGTGGAGATGGGCAGCCCGCTCTGGCTCAATCCCACCCTGCAGTTGCTGACGCTGCCCTTTGTGATCCAGCAGGGGCGGGTGGTGGCGGCCGGCCAGGCGCCTCAGCTCTGCGCCCTGTTTCGCTGTCCTGCCCATCAGCTGGTCAGCCAGGCGCTGCGCGAATTCGATGTGGCCCTGCTGCAGCTGCTTGGGCAGCAGCAAGGGCTCAGTGTGGCCGGGTTGGCCGCCCAGGTGCATCCCTATCGCAGCGGTTTTGATCTGCTGGGGTGGGCCCGCCATTTTCACCGGCTCGGCCTGCTGGCCACGCAACCGCCATCCATAGAACCCATATCCATTGAACGTCAGGTTCCCCCTTTCCAAGGAGACATCCCATGAACAACACCCTTATCCATTGGTACGAGCGGGCCGTGGCCCAGTGCAAGCGGCTCGATTTTCTGGCCCTGCTGGCCATTCGCCTCTACCTCATCCCGGTCATCTATGTGGGTGCCCACTCCAAGGTGGTGGGGTTTGCCGGCACGGTCGCCTGGTTTGGTGCGCCAGCCTCGGAAGGGGGGCTCAACCTGCCGTTCCCGACCCTGCTCGCCTTTCTGGCGGCGGGCACCGAGGTGTTGGGCTGCATCTGCATCGCCCTTGGTCTCTTTACCCGGGTCATGGCCATTCCGACCATCTTCCTGATGAGCGTGGCGAGCGCCATGGTGCACTGGAAGCACGGCTGGGATGCCATCGCCACCGGCAGCATGGAGGCGACATTGCGCCTCAACGGCTTTATCGAGTGGCTGGCCGCCAACTTCCCCGGTCGTTACAACTACATCACCGAGCTTGGGGATCCGGTGATGCTCAACAATGGGATGGAGTTTGCCGCCACCTACTTCGTGATGCTGCTGGTACTGCTGGTGTACGGCGGCGGTCGCTACGTCAGCCTCGACTACTGGCTGGCACGCGCCGTGACGGGCAAGACCGGGCCGCAAGCGGCATAACAAAATAAACAGAGCGTGAAAGCGAAACGAGCGGCATCAGCCGCTCGTTTTTATTTTGCAGAACAAAGGCCTGCGGTTTCAGTACTGGGGGCAGGCCTGTGCCATCCGGGCGGCTTGCCGCTCGCTGACATGGGTGAGGCCGTAGGCCAGCAGCACGATCAGCGCGCCGATCCAGGGGGTGTGCATCAGACCCAGGTGCTCCACCACCAGGCCACCGACCACGGATCCCAGCGCGATGCCGACGTTGAAGGCGGCGATATTGAGGCCGGAGGCCACATCCACCGCCCTCGGCGTGTGCTGCTCGGCCTGTTTCACCACCAGCACCTGCAGGCCCGGTACGTTGCCAAAGGCAAAAGCACCCCACACCAGCACGGTCAGCACCGCCAGCACCGGGTGCGGCGCGGTGAAGGTGAGCACCAGCAGCACCAATGCGAGACCGGCAAACAGCAGCTTCAACGCAGGCAGCGGGCCCATGCGATCGGCCAGCTTGCCGCCCCAGATATTGCCGACGGCGACCGACACTCCGTACACCAGCAGAATGAGGCTCACCGCGCCGGCGCTAAAGCCGCTCACCTGCTGCAAGATGGGGGCGAGGAAGGTAAAGGCGGTGAAGGCGCCGCCGTAACCGAGCGCTGTCTTGGCGTAGACCAGCAGCAGCGGCTTTTTGGTGAGCACCGAGAGCTGCTCGCGGATAGTCGAGGCGGCTCCTTTGGGCAGGTTATTGGGGATCAGCAGCAGGCTGCCCACCATGGCGACCAGCCCCAGCAGGCTCACCACCAGAAAGGTGTCGCGCCAGCCGAAGACCTGACCAATCCAGGTGCCGAGCGGGACGCCGGTCACCAGCGCGATGGTGAGGCCGCTGAACATGATGGCGATGGCGCTGGCCGCTTTCTCTTTGGCCACTAGGCCGGTGGCGATGGTGCTGCCTACCGAGAAGAAGACCCCGTGGGCCAGCCCGGTCAGGATGCGGGCCAGGATCAGGCTCTCGTAACCGGGGGCCTGCCAGGCCAACAGGTTGCCGGCGGTAAAGAGCGCCATCAGCCCTACCAGCAGCCACTTGCGCGGTACCTTGCCGGTCAGCGCCGTGAGCACGGGGGCGCCGATGGCCACCCCAAGGGCATAGAGGCTGACCAAGAGGCCCGCCGAGGGGAGCGAGACATTCAGCTGTTCTGCGATGGTGGGGATAAGCCCCACGATCACAAATTCGGTGGTGCCGATCGCAAAGGCACTTAAGGTGAGGGCAAACAACGCCAGTGGCATAACAACTCCTTGGATGGTGACTCCCGACGGGAGAGTGGCGCCAGTATGCCGAGGTGATTTATTGGCAAAAATGACGGCGACATCAAATTACTTTTGCCAAATCAGCAGCAATCATCACGATGGCTCGGGTCTTATCGGGCGGGGAATTGTGTGGGTGGCGCATAAAACCAAAAAAAGCGGTAGGCACAGTGCCTCCCGCTAGGGGTTGGAGAAATATCCCGGATCGTTATTGCCTCCCTTCTCCCCTGGCGGGAGAAGGGTCGGGGATGAGGGGGCATTCTGTATATGCAGCAAAACTAGCCTAGGGTAGCCTGCTATACCCTCACCCTAGCCCTCTCCCATGGGGAGAGGGAACAATCCGGTTGAACCTGCTTATCAGTCCCAATCCGGCGCAAAGTCCGGGTTGGCGCAGCGCTCGCCCCGCTCCAGGGTGGCGATGGCGGCCAGCTCCTCGGCAGTGGGTGTGACCTTCAGCGCCGCCAGGTTGGCGGCCAGATTCTCCCGCTTGGTGGAGCTCGGGATCACCGCCATGCCCTGGGCCAGCAGCCAGGCCAGCGACACCAGGGCCGCCGAGACGCCGTGGCGCTGGCCGATCTCCATCAGCAGCGGCTCGGTGAGCACCTTGCCATAGGCGAGCGGCATATAGGCGGTGATGGCGATGCCGTGATCCTTGCAGAACGCCACCACCTTGCGGTTTTGCAGCAGCGGGTGGATCTCCACCTGCTGGTGGGCGATGGCGCCCGGCCCCAGAATGTCGATAGCCTGTTTGAGCTGGGCCACGGTGAAGTTGGAAACCCCGATCTCGCGGGTCAGGCCCCGGGCCTTGGCCTCGGCCAGCTGCTCCAGATAGACCGTCATCGGCACCTCATCCTTGGGGGAGGGCCAGTGGATCAGCGCCAGATCCAGATAGTCGGTGCCCAGTTTTTTCAGGCTCACCTCTAGGCTGTGTTCTCAAAATGCTGGTTTTCTGTCCACCAATAGTTCCCGTAAGTAACGAAGGCAGAAAGCCAGCTTGATAAAAGCAGCAAAACTTCCCGCCAGCTTTTCATACCTCGTTGAGAATCGGCGAAACTTCTTCAGCCATCCGAAGCACCGTTCGACCACATTTCTCCTACGATAACGAGCTTTGTCTAACACCAGTGGACGTCCCTTATGGTGCCGTTGCTGGTCGCTGCGTTGCGGGATAACCGCTTTTATCTTTCTGCGCCGGAGTTCTGCCCGCAGAGCCCTGCTGCTATAGGCCTTATCTGCGGCA
>NZ_NEVB01000044.1:0-24282 GCF_002259925.1 Aeromonas sp. A35_P
GGTTTTCTGCCCCCTGATATCCCGCGTCAGCGAACACAAACTCTTCCTTGCCATGGAGCAGATTCCCCACCTGATTGAGGTCGTGCTCGTTGGCTGACGTGGTCTCCAGACTGTGGGTGAGGCCACTCTTGGCATCAACGCCGATATGAGCCTTCATGCCGAAATACCACTGATTGCCTTTCTTGGTCTGATGCATCTCGGGGTCACGCTCTCCCCGCTTGTTTTTGGTGGAGTTGGGGGCTTCGATGATAGTGGCATCGACCAGCGTGCCTTGCTTCATCATGATGCCAGCGTCACAGAGCCACTGGTTGATGGCCTCGAATAGTTGGCGTGCCAGTTGGTGCTGCTCCAGCAGATGCCGGAAATTCATGATGGTAGTGCGGTCAGGGATAGCCTGGTCCAGGGAGAGTTTGGCAAACAGACGCATTGAGGCAATTTCGTAGAGTGCGTCCTCCATGGCGCCGTCGCTGAGGTTGTACCACTGCTGCATACAGTGAATGCGGAGCATGGTATCGAGTGGGTAGGGACGACGCCCGTTACCAGCTTTGGGATAGACGGGTTCGATGACCCCCAGCATCCTTGGCCATGGGAGCACAGCCTCCATGCGAGCCAAGAATATCTCTTTACGGGTTTTACGGCGTTTGCCATTGAACTCGCAGTCCGCGAAGGTGAGCTGGTGACTCATGCTGAACCTCATCCCTGATGCCAAGTGGGGTTCATGATCTCACATCAAGGACTTGTTCGCACTTTCCTTAGCCAAGCGTCAAGCACTTTTCTCGTCTCTGTCGGACAGCTATAAAAATGGTTTTTAAAAATCACAGCTAACCAGGCTATTTTCCGTTTCATCTTTACTACAACAAAAATCAAGGAAAAATCAGGACGCCCATCTTTCTGAGCAACACGTTACATCGCCAGAACAGAAGAGATGGGTGTCCACTTTTGATTTTTGCTCAGCCACGATATATCCGACAACTATATCCCAACCTCACCAATCCCCCTCCTGCCCCACACCCGCCATCCCATCAATACCAGCATCAATACAGCCCCCGGCAGCCAGACCCAGTAGAGCTCGGAGAGGATCACCGCCTCACCTCGGGCGGTGAGATAGGCCTCCAGCTTGAAGGGGGCGACCCGGATCACCTGCCAGGGGGCGAAGAAACGCTCATCCCGCCACGGCCAGAGCCAGCCAACCCCCTTGCCGCCGGTGGTCAGCGAATCGAGCAGGCTGTGGGAGAGCAGCGAGACCAGCAACAATGACCAGACGGTGGCGGCGCTGGCCTTGAGCTGGCAGTGAAACAGCATGGCCAGGGTGGGCAAGGCAAAGGCGAACAGCAGCGAGTGGGTAAAGCCACGGTGGCCAAAGACATGGCCGTAGGCGACCCCCAGTTTGAAGGCCAGCACGTCGGCATCGGGCAACATGGCGATGGCAACCCCCGCCAGCAGCAGGTGTGGCGGGATAATCCGGCTGCCAAGCCCCAGCCCAAGACAGAGAGGAACGGCGGCGTGGGTGACGATGGTGGGCATAGGATGAAGCTCCAACTGAGAACGTGAGCCTACCTTATCCCCGCTCAGTGAAGTGAAGGTGAAGTTGCGTGCCACCAGCCTTGAGCCCATGACGGGCATTGCCTACAATGACCCACTTTTTATCACACTCAGGTAAATAAAATGAGCGACAACAAACCGGCCCTGCCCGACCGCCTGGCGGCCAACCCGCGCAGCCCGCACCATGTGGCGGAGTGCTTCCAGCACGAGATCGGCATTCGCGTGAACGGCAAGGAGCGCACCAATGTCGAGGAGTACTGCATCAGCGAAGGTTGGGTGAAGATCCCCTCCCCCAAGGCCAAGGATCGCTACGGCAACCCCATGCTGATCACCGTCAAGGGCACCGTCGAGGCCTTCTACGCCTAAGTCGCCCTGACCGCGCGTCCCGCCGGGCCCGCCGCCATGCTGTTCAGAACACCGGCCTTACGCCGGTGTTCTGCTTTGGGCCTTTCATCTTGACGCCTGTGGCGGGCAAGGGGTGTCGCAGCGGGCGCCGCCCCCACTTGCATCAGGCCTGCGTCTCGGCAATCCTTGCCGCCCCTTGAACTGGCAAGATCTCATCCATGAACAAGCTGTTTGTCCTGCTGACGCTGTTGACCCTGAGCACAGCGGCCCGCGCCGATATCCTTATCAATCCCCAGATCGTGGTGAACGGCCAGAGCCAGAATGGCGGGCGTATCCACATCTGTACCCTGACCCCCTTCAACAGCGTCTATGCCGATGCAGGGCGCAGCGAGTGGCTGGCGCGCCAGAAGGTGAGCCGCCGCTGCCAGCAGGACCAAGGCAACAACAGCCTGTTCTGCGAGGCGGCCAAGGCGAGCTGCCTGACAACCCGCTTGGACGAAGGGGACGACGCCGGCACCCTGCTGGTGTTCGACGGTGCCCACCAGAGCGGCGAGTCCCTGCGTATCGACCGGGATATTGCGGATCTCGGCCGCTACGGCTTTGCCAACCGCATCTCCTCCTTCACCGTGCCGGCTGGCTGGGTGGTGCGTTTCTTCGAGGAAACCGATTTTCGCGGTGGCTACTACACCCGCAAGGGCGGCGAGCAGGAGGCGACCGACTTCAACAATCGCATCCGTTCGGTGCGGATCCTGAGCCGCTAGCGCCTTGCCCCATCACCTCTTCGCCATAAAAAAACCTCTGCCCAAGCAGAGGTTTTTGCTTTTCGATGCTTACTGCCAGTTGGGGTCAGCCTCAACCTGCTTCATCAGGGCAGCCTGCATCCCCTTGTCCGGCTGGCCGAGCCAGGTGTAGCGGGCGAACTTGGACGGGGTTTCGCGAGCGGCGTCGCTATCCGGCAGGTCGATCAGCACGCCCCACACCCGCTTGGCCTTGGCATCCACCAGCAGCTGCATGTAGTGGCTAGCGCAGTCGTGAGGTTTGCAGACCGAACCGCTCTGATAGGGGGTGCCGGCCACGGTTTCGAGCGGGGAGCTGGTGCCGTTGCCACTGCGCACCCACTTGGGCAGGTTCTTGATGCCCTGGGTCGCCTTGGCCCAGGGGGCCTTGAAGTCCGCCGACAGCAGCAGATCCGAGGTATAGGTGGCGGCGGCAAACGCCGGCGCGGCGCCGACCAGCAGCAGGGAGAGCGCCAATGCGCGCGAGAGATGGGTCATGGTGTGATTCCTTGTTATATGAATGCCTGAACGGGCGCGGGCTGGCCGCGCACCATCACGCTAGCGCCTGCGCCCGCCCCTGTCGAGCCCACGCCGTGCCGAGGCGTCAGTGGCTGGCGCCAGATGGACGACACCCCGCCACGCCAGTGGCGAGACGGGGTGGGCATGGGGCAAGGAGCACTTAGCCGAGGGAGGCGAACAGCCCCGCCAGGGTGGCGCTCATCAGGTTGGCCAGGGTCGCCGCCAGCACCGCCTTGAAGCCGAGGCTCGCCACGTCGTGGCGGCGCTCCGGCGCCATGGTGCCGATGGAGCCAAGCTGCACCGCAATGGAGCCCAGGTTGGCAAAACCGCACAGCGCGAAGGTGATGATGATCTGGGTGTGGGCGCTGAGATCCTGCTTGATGTTGGCAAAGTCCAGGTAGGCAACGAACTCGTTCATAATCACCTTCTGGCCGATCAAGGATCCTGCCGCCATCATCTCGCTGGCCGGCACGCCGATGAGCCAGGCCACCGGGGCAAACAGGTAACCCAGCAGCTGTTGCAGGGAGAGATCGGCCCAGCCGAACCACTCACCCACCGTGGTGAGACCGGCGTTGATCATGGTGATGACGCTGACAAACGCCAGCAGTATGGTGCCGATGCCCACCGCGATCTTCATGCCGCTCATGGCGCCGCCCGCCAGGGCGTCGATGGCGTTGCTGTAGTCACTCTTGTCGAGGGTGATCTCGGCCTGCTCGCGCACCTGCTGCTGCTCCGGCACCAAGAGCTTCGCCATCAAGAGGCCACCCGGCGCCGCCATAAAGGAGGCGGCGATCAGGTATTTCAGATCCACACCCAGCCCGGCGTAGCCACCGAGTACAGAACCTGCCACCGAGGCCATGCCGCAGGTCATCACCGCAAACAGCTCGGAGCGGGTCATGCCGGCCAGGAAGGGGCGAATAAGCAGCGGCGATTCCCCCTGGGAGAGGAAGATGTTGCCGGTGGCCACCAGGGATTCGGCGCGGCTGGTGCCGAGCAGGCGGTGAATGCCGCCCCCCAGCACCCGGATCACCCACTGCATGATGCCGAAGTGATAGAGCAGCGCGATCAGCGCGCTGATGAAGATCACCAGCGGCAGCACCCGCACGGCGAAGATGAAGCCATTGCTGGCCAGATCACCAAACACGAAGCGGATGCCGCTGTCGGCAAAGCCGAGCAGGGCGGAGACGCCGTTGCTCATGGCGCCGAGCATGATTTGACCGGGGGGGAAGTAAAGCACCAGGGCGGCAAAGCCGGTTTGCAGGGCGAGGGCCCCGAGCACGGTCCGCCAGCGGATGGCACGGCGGTTTTCACTGGCCAGCCAGGCGATAAACATCAGGGCCAGCATACCGACCAGACTCAATAACAGCGTCATCTTGCACCTATGAAGAGAGAAGTTTCATACGGCAAGTCTGCAGACAGGCATCGCAGGGAGCGGGCGGGAGAGGTGCCGACCCCGCGACACGCAGACCACAAACCTACAGGTTAGTGGCGGGTCCCATCCTGGGGTCATTCACGTTCCGGGTGACGGCGAGTATCGGGTGACGCCAACCAGAACGCAGGGAGCCGCGCGCCGGGTGGCAGGTCGGGCGGCGATGGTACAGTGATCGTCGTCACAGAAAAAGCGGTAAAACGATTGGCCCCGCCAACTTTTTCACGGCCGTTCTCCTTTTCGCCGAAAACGCGGCAGGATTGCGCCACAACTGAGCCACTTCACAGGAAAACCACACATAACTCCCCCGAATAGGGCAAACACCGCCCCCTTCCCCGGATAACCGAAGCGGTTCACGTTTTTCTGCGCCACGACGCGGTACACTGGCCAATCACCAAGTTTATGTTTTTATTGAAAAAGCCCCATGGTCCTGGAATGGCCTGGAGCCATCAACCTTCGGTGGAGCGCCATCATGATGAAAAAAACCGCGATTGCCCTGACGCTGGCCGGCCTGTTGACACTGCCTGCCCTGCTCCCTTCCGCCGCCTGGGCTGCTCCGGTACGCTCCCTGCAAAAGGAGCAGAATTACGATCAGTACATCAGCAAGCGCCAGGTGGTGGATCAGCTGCTGGCAGATGCCTGGCAGATCTTCAAATCCCCCGCCCGCATCTCCACCGCCGGCTTCACCGCCAAGATGCCGAGCAACATGGAGCAGGTGACCGAGCTGCTGCTAGAGGCCTACCAGCTCGAACCCTATCGCACCGACCTGCTCATCTCGGCGGCCAACGCCCAGATCTACAACGGCAACGTGGACAAGGCCATCGGCCTGTTCGAGCAGGCCCTCAGCACGGCGCCCGATGACATCGACCTGCTGACCTACCTCGCCACCTGGCAGACCTTCAAGCACAACGAGACCGCCGCCAAGGGGTATCAGAGCAAGCTGGCGACCCTCAATCCCGGCCGGGCCGCCGATCTGCAGCGCATCTTCGACACGGTCGAGCGCGTCGTCGCCACCCCGCTCAAGGAGCAGGGTGAGCGCTCACCCAAGCCGGGCAACCGGGCCATCGTCACCCTGGGTTATGCTCTCAATCCCGACGGCTCCATGCACGACATCCTGCTGGGCCGGCTGGAAACCACCCGGGCGCTGGCCAAGGCCAACCCGGCGGCCCTCATCATCCTGACCGGCGGCGTGCCCCAAAATCGCCAGACCGAGGGCAAGCTGATGGCCGACTGGCTGGTGAAAAAGGGGATCGACCGCTCCCGCATCATCGAGGAGAACTACGCCACCAGCACGGTGGAGAACGCCCTCTACAGCGGCTATGCCCTCGCCCGCCACCAGATCGAGTACGCCACCCTGGTGAGCTCCGCCAGCCATGTGCGCCGGGGCCAGACATTGCTTGAGATCGCCTGCTGGCAGAGCGGGCCGGCCGGGATCCGGATAGACAGCGTCAGCTATCCCGACAAGCCGCTCTCCGAGCTTGCCAAGGTGAGCGACAGCGAGCTGCTCGGCATCTACCGCGATGCCCTGCGTACCTATGGGCTCTGGAGCTACCGCTCTGCCCCCCTGCTGGAGCGTTGAACCCTGCCCAACAAAAAAACCGCCGAATGGCGGTTTTTTACTGTCAGTGATACCTGAGCGCCTTTGGATATTTCATCGGCATGGCGCGCTTCCAGTGTTGACACGGAAATAGTGAAAAACAGCGGCATCGCCAAAGAGAGACGACATATCAGCGCCAGCCACCGGGCATCTGTTGCCGAAAGAGATATCCCTGGACAGAGTATTTTCAGGATGCGCCGACCCAGGCCGCCATTGAATCACATCCTCTGATTGCCCAGCCGATTGGGACTGACAGGAAACCTCAGCGAGGCATCCGGCACTGCGCCAGTACCTATGGTTATCCGGTTGTGGGGACTGGGGACAGGCCGCTTTGGCCAGCCCCCGCAGCACCTCGGTTCCTGCTCCAGCGCCGCCCGGTTGCACCGCCGTTATTGATCCCGCATAAAATAACGGTGCGCGTTACCGGTCATTATTTTCAAACAGATCAATGAGACCACCAAATATCACCAGAAATATGTAAATCGACACACCTTGCAATATTTCCATACAACTTCCGGCTGCCATCCGGTCGGCCCCTCCCCGTACTATTTCGGGGTTCAGGCTAGATAAATGGAAATAGACAATGAAATACACGCTGCTCATGACCCTGCTGGCACCGGCATTGCTGGCAGGCTGCAATCTGGAAAAGAGAGAAGAGCCCTTCCAGGCTCGCCATGTTCGCGCCGGCTATGACGCCGGCCAGGTCTGCCAACAGCTGCGCCAGGGCTGGCAGGAGGACGGCATCGCCATTCCCGCCAGTCAGGTCAGCTGTCACTACCTGACGGTGCCGCTCGATTACGACAAGGAGTGGGTCCAGATCAGGGAGACCAAGTGGGAGAAAAGCTCCACCTCGCGCACCGGCAGTGGCTTTTTCTCCGGCGACAGCCGCCATTTCTCCTCCTGGTCGGACAATCCCAGCCGCACCCAGATCAAGCAGCAGACCCGCACGGTCAAGGGCGACACCCTGGATATCTTCTATCTGCACTATCGCGCCAGCGGCGACTATCGCGGCACCCTGTTCTACAACCCGGGCGGCCCCACCTCCGCCACCCCGGATCTCGGCCTCCTGCTCGACCTGCTGCGCAGCGCCAACCCCGCCATCCTTGAGCACTACGACATCGTCACCCTGGATCCTCGCGGGGCCGGTTACAGTGCCCTTGGCCACGAGCTGCGCAGCTGCCTGCTGACCGACAAACAGGGCGTGCGGCCAGACATGACCCCGGCGCAGCTCGCCCAGCTCTTTGCCAGCCGTGACAAGGGCGCCCTGCCGGCGCTCCAGAGCGGGGCCGATCAGGGCAAGGCCTTCGGCGCCACCCTGCGCGAGCGCTGCGACGAGCCGTTGCGGCTGCATGCGCCGCATCTGGGCTCGCGGGCCGTGGTCGAGGACATGGAGCGCCTGCGCCAGCACCTGGGGCGCGATCGTATCACCCCCATCACCTTCTCCTACGGCACTCGTCTGGCCGCCCTCTATGCCGCCCGCTACCCGAGCCACGTGGCCAATCTGGTGGTCGACTCGCCGATGTCTCCCGCCGAGAGCCGCTACCCGGCCATCTTCCGCGGCGATGGCGAGAATGCCAACCGCATCCTGGCCTGGCGCTTCGGGGACCAGGCGCTGCAGCGCAGCATGGCGGTGACCCGGCAGGTACGCGACAACGGCCGCTATGTGGACAACCAGGGCAATGTGCTCGACCACGCCCGCTGGGAGGCGGTACTGATCGATGCCATCAGCGGCAGCGAGCGTGACGATCAGCTCGCCTTCTGGCAGCAGGACGATGCCGGCCCCCTGCTGAGCCGCCTCGCCGATCAGGCCGACGACAACCCCTATCAAGAGCTGCAGGAGATGCCCTTCTTCAGCGCCATCCACTGCACCGACAACAGCGAGCCCTATGGCTGGCAGGGGCTGGACCCGGAAGATGCCGCCTTCCAGGGGGCCGGCGCCCTGCTGCTGGCCAAGAGCTTCCACACCTGCGCCGACTGGCCTTATCCACGCCAGCCCATCGCCAGCTACGGTGCCGGCGAGATAAAGCTGCCGGATGATGCCAAGGCCCTGGTGCTCGGCGCCGAGTACGACCCCAATACCCCCTTCGCCGGTGCCCGCCAGATGCAGGCCGCCTTTGGCAGCGCCGCCCGCCTGATTCGGGTGGAGCAGAGCAACCAGCACGGCCAGCTGAGCAGCTCCCGCTGCGCCCGGGCGGCCCTCAGCACCCTGCTGCTGGGGGATGCCGCGAGCCTGCCTGCCGAGCAGCGCTGCCTGGCCGACTGAGCGCCCAGCCCAACTGAGCACAATCCAGCTGAATGGAGCCCAATAAAAAGCCCGCCAAATTGGCGGGCTTTTTCATGCAGGCAAGCGTCCTCAGGCGGCGACCAGCGACTCCAGATCGCGCCGGCTCAGGCGCTTGCTGTCCACCTTCACATAGACGGAACGCTCGGAAGCGGCCAGCAACACGTCGCTCACCCCCTCGCAGGCGCGGATCTTCTGCTCCAGCGCCGCGTCAGCCTCCACCCCTTCCGGCAGCACGATACGCAGGCTGCTCACGTAAGGGGGCTCGGCCATGGTGAGGCTGACCCCGAGCCAGACCAGGGCCAGCGCAGCGCAGCCGCCAAACACCAGGGCGCCGCCTCCCAGGCTGTAGAGCAGGCCGCCGAGGCTGCCGCCGATGGCCACCCCGATAAACTGGCTGGTGGAGTAGATCCCCATGGCGGTGCCCTTGTAGCCGGGGGGCGACTCCTTGCTGATGAGGGACGGCAGCAGCGCCTCCATCACGTTGAAACCGATGAAGAAGATCTGCAGGCCGGCGAGCAGGCCCCACAGCTGCAGGCCGCTTTGCCAGAGCACCAGCTCGGCGACGAGCATCACCAGCACGCAGATCTGGAACACCCGCTTCATCTTTCTGCGCTTCTCGGCATAGATGATAAACGGCACCACGCTGACGAAGGCGATCAGCATGGTGACCAGATAAGCCTGCCACTGGCTGTCACGGGGCAGGCCGGCACGCTCCAGCAGCGGCGGCAGCGCCACGAAGCTCGACATCAGCAGGGTGTGCACGCAGAGGATGCCGAAGTTGAGCTTGAGCAGGCGCGGGTTGGTCAGCACGGTGCGCATCCCCCCCTTCACCATGCCGGACTCGCGATTGAGCAGGTGACCGCTCGGGGTCGGCACCAGCCAGAGGGTGACGGCGATGCCCGCCAGCGCCAGCAGGGCGATTAACCAGAAGAGACCACTGAGCCCCAGCGCATGGGTAATGAGGGGACCGGTCACCATGGCGATGGCGAAAGTGATGCCAAAGCTCACCCCGATGAAGGCCATCGCCTTGGTGCGGTTCTGCTCGCGGGTGAGATCCGACAAGAGCGCCATCACGGCGGCCGAGATGGCGCCGCTGCCCTGCAGGGCGCGGCCGAGGATCACGCCCCAGATGGAGTGGGTCAGCGCCGCGATCACGCTGCCAAGGGCAAACATCAGCAGACCGCCGACGATGAGGGGCTTGCGGCCCACCTTGTCGGAGAGCAGGCCGAACGGGATCTGGAACAGCGCCTGGGTCATGCCGTAGATGCCGATGGCTAGGCCGATGAGCGCCTCGGAGGCACCCGCGAGAGACATGCCGTAGGTGGTCAGCACCGGCAGCACCATAAACATGCCGAGCATGCGCAACGAGAAGACGGAGCCGAGCGCCCAGGTGGCACGGCGCTCGCCCCTCGTCATGGTGAAATCATTCATGATGGCCTCGATAGGTCAGGGAAAAGGAAGACTCAAGGGGTGGCCGACACGCGCCATGCCACACCCGACACAAGGGAAAAGTGCCCGACGGGGCGGCCCCATAATAACAGAGCCGGGAAGGTTCCCGGCTCTGGATTTCATGCATTTTAGGGGGGCAAGTCACACTATCAGGGCAGCATGCTGACCAGTACCGCAGGCTCGGCCTCCGGCTGGAAGTCCACCGACATCATCACGCTCAGACAGGTAATGGTGACGATGGAGAACATGAACAGCTTGCGCGCCCAGAGGGAGTCGTCCACCGCCGCCTTGTAGCCAGACAGCGCCATCCCCAGCCACCAGACGCTGACCGCAGTGGCCACCACCAGATACTTGTAACCGGCGTAGCCGCCGAGGAACAGCATCAGGGTCGGCACCATAAAGGCCAGGATGTAGAGGGTGATGTGGTGTTTGGCCACGGAGATCCCCTTCACCACCGGCAGTACCGGGATGTTGGCCGCCTGGTAATCCTTGAAGCGGAAGATGGCGATCGCATAGGAGTGCGGCATCTGCCACAGGCTGAAGATCGCCAGCAGGATCAGTGCGCCCGAGTCGAACTGACCGCTCACCGCGCAGTAGCCGATGACCGGCGGCGCGGCGCCGGAGAGGCTGCCGACCAGGGTGCCGTAGACCGAGTGACGCTTCATGTAGAGGCTGTAGACCCCCACATAGACAATGAAGCCCAGCACCGCCAGCAAGGCGGCCAACGGATTGGCCGCAAAGTAGAGCAGTGCAATGCCCGCAATGCCGAGAGCGGTGGCGTACCAGAGCGATACGCCGGGGGCGATCAGACCCTTCACCAGAGCACGGTTCTTGGTGCGCTCCATGATGCAGTCGATGTCCCGGTCGATGTAGTTGTTGAACACGCAACCGGAGGCGACCACCAGTGATACACCAGCCATGGTCAGGATGAACAGGGGCACATCCAGGCTCCCCTTGGAGGCCAGCAGGAACCCTCCGATAACCGAGATGAGGTTACCGAAGATGATGCCCGGCTTGGTCACTTGCAGGTATTGCTTCATCATCATTGCCAACCTGCTCAGTGAACCATCATGTTGATGTTGAGGTTGTACATGATCCACAGGGAACCCACGACCACGATGGCGATGATGAGCACGGTAAAGATCAGTGCCACCAGGTTCCAGCGCTCCTCGGACGAGGTGTTCATGTGCAGGAAGTAGACCAGGTGCACGAAGATCTGCACCACCGCCATGCCGACCACGGTGGCCAGCACGGTAGTGTGGGAGGCAGAACCGTCCATCACCATCCAGAACGGCACTGCGGTCAGGATCAGGGACAGCACGAAGCCGATCAGGTAGCTCTTGGCGCTGCCGTGGCTGGCGCCGTGATTGTCAACGGAATGACTCATTACATGACCCCCATCAGATAGACCACGGTGAAGACGCAGATCCACACCACGTCCAGGAAGTGCCAGAACAGGCTCAGGCACATCAGGCGGGTACGATTACGCTCGGTCAGCCCCTTCTTGGCTACCAGCACCATCATCACGATGATCCAGACAAGGCCACTGGTCACGTGGATACCGTGGGTACCCACCAGAGTGAAGAAGGCGGAGAGGAAGCCACTGCGATCCGGACCGTAGCCCTCGGCAATCAGGTGATGGAATTCATAGATCTCCATCGCGATGAAGCCGGCACCGAACAGGAAGGTGATGAACAGCCAGGTGTTGACCGCCGCCACCTTGTTCTTGTTCATGGCCAGCATGCCAAAACCGAAGGTGATGGAGCTCAGCAGCAGCAGCATGGTTTCGGCAAACACGAACGGCAGTTCGAAGATGTCCTTGCCGCTCGGGCCGCCGGCCGTGCCGTTGACCAGGACCGCATAGGTCGCGAACAGGGTCGCGAACAGGATGCAGTCACTCATCAGGTAGATCCAGAAGCCGAATACCTTGTTGGCACCGGCATCATGGTGCCCATCCTCATGGGCACCGTGAGTGTGATGTAGAACGTCAGTCGCCATGGAATTAAGCCACCTTGTTGATATTTTCAAAATGCTGACGCTCGATCCGCTCGATCTCGTCAACCTGCACGTAGTAGTCCACGTCGTCGTTGAAACTGTGGATGATCCAGGTGGCGATCATGCCGACGAAGCCGGCGATGGCCATCCACCAGATGTGCCAGATCAGGGCAAAGCCGAGCACCACGCTGAAGGCGGCGATGATGACGCCGGCACCGGAGTTTTTCGGCATGTGGATCGGGTCATAGTGCTTGGGCTGCTGATAGGCGGAACCGTCCTGCTTGGCTTCCCAGAACGCATCCAGTCCCTTGATCTTCGGCTCGATGGCGAAGTTGTAGAAGGGAGGCGGCGAGGAAGTGGACCACTCCAGGGTACGACCGCCCCAGGGATCGCCGGTCAGGTCGCGGTTCTTCTCGCGGTCGCGGATGCTGACCACGATCTGGATCACCTGGCACAGCACGCCCAGCGCAATCAGCGCGGCGCCGCAGGCAGCCACCACCAGCCAGCCGTGGAACTCGGGATCGATGTTCTGGCTGACGCGGCGGGTCATGCCCATGAAGCCCAGCACGTAGAGCGGCATGAAGGCCACGAAGAAGCCGACGATCCAGCACCAGAAGGCGCGCTTGCCCCAGGTGTCATCCAGCTTGAAGCCGAACGCTTTCGGGAACCAGTAGGTGATACCGGCGAAGCAGCCGAACACCACGCCGCCGATGATGACGTTGTGGAAGTGGGCGATCAGGAACAGGCTGTTGTGCAGCACGAAGTTGGCGGCCGGCACGGAGAGCAGTACACCGGTCATGCCACCCACGGTGAAGGTGATGATGAAACCGACGGTCCACAGCATGGGCGAGGTGAACTCGATGCGACCGCGGTACATGGTGAACAGCCAGTTGAAGATCTTCACCCCGGTCGGGATGGAGATGATCATGGTGGTGATGCCGAAGAAGGCATTCACGTTGGCGCCCGACCCCATGGTGAAGAAGTGATGCAGCCAGACGATGAAGGAGAGCACGGTAATGGCGATGGTCGCCCACACCAGCGAGGTGTAACCGAACAGCTTCTTCTTGCAGAAGGTCGCCACCACTTCGGAGAAGATCCCGAACACCGGCAGTACCAGGATGTACACCTCGGGGTGACCCCAGGCCCAGATCAGGTTGATGTACATCATCATGTTGCCACCCATGTCATTGGTAAAGAAATGGGTACCCAGGTAACGGTCTGCGGTGAGCAGGGCGATGGTGACGGTCAGGATCGGGAAGGAGGCGATGATCAGCACGTTGGCGCACAGGGCGGTCCAGGTGAACACCGGCAGGCGCATCATGGTCATGCCAGGGGCGCGCATCTTGATGATGGTGGCGAAGAAGTTCACGCCGGTCAGCAGGGTTCCCAGACCCGAGATCTGCAGACTCCAGATCCAGTAATCGACCCCGACCCCGGGACTGAACTCCAGCCCTGACAAGGGCGGATAGGCCAGCCAGCCGGTCTGGGCGAATTCACCGACCCCGAGGGAGACGTTGATCAGCACCACGGCGGCGGCGGTGAACCAGAAGCTGATGTTGTTGAGGAAGGGGAAGGCGACGTCACGGGCACCGATCTGCAGCGGCACCACTATGTTCATCAGGCCAATCACCAGCGGCATGGCCACGAAGAAGATCATGATGACGCCGTGGGCGGTGAAGATCTGATCGTAGTGATGGGCATTGAGGTAGCCTTCGCCACCACCGGAGGCGATGACCTGCTGGCCACGCATCATCACCGCATCGGCGAAGCCGCGCAGCAGCATGACCATGCCCAGGATGAGATACATGATACCGAGGCGTTTGTGATCCACCGAGGTGAACCACTCTTTCCACAGATATTGCCACTTGCCGAAGTAGGTGATGAGACCGGCGATACCCAGTCCACCCAGAATGATACCGGCTACCGTGACCATGATGATGGGTTCATGGTACGGAATAGCGTCGAGTGTTAATTTTCCAAACATCAGTTAGTACCCGCTTTCACAGTCTTGTCGGCCGGCATGTGGCCGGCGTGGTCCATCTGCTCGCCCTGGGCCTCATGGTGCATGGCATCGCCGTGCTCCATGCCCTCGTGGTTCATGGAGGCGTCATGCTCCATGCCTTCATGGCTCATGGAGGCATCATGCTGCATGGCGGCCTGCTTTTCGCCGTGTTGCATGGCGGCGTGTTCGCCGTGCTTCATGTCGCCCATGAACTTGTTGATGATGTTGACGAACAGCTTGGGATCGGCGCTGGCGAAGTACTCCACCGGGTGGTTTTCGCTCTTCTTGGCCAGGGCATTGAACTCATCCATGGTGTTGAGCGCCTTGGAAGAGGCTTTCACCTTGGCGACCCAGGCGTCGAAACCGGCCTGATCCTGCGTGGCGATGGCGTTGAACTTCATGCCGGAGAAACCGGCGCCGCTGTAGCCACCCGAGATGCCCTTGTACTGGCCTGCCTCGTTGGCAATCAGGTGCAGCTTGGTCTGCATGCCCGCCATGGCGTAGATCTGGCCGCCCAGCTGGGGAATGAAGAAAGAGTTCATCACGGTGTCGGAGGTCACCCGGAAATTGACCGGGGTGTTGACCGGGAATGCCAGCTCGTTGACCGAGGCGATACCCAGCTCCGGATAGACAAACAACCATTTCCAGTCAAGGGAGATGACATCGACCTGGATCGGTTTCACCTCGGATTCCAGCGGTTTGTAGGGATCCAGTGAGTGGGAGGTCTTCCAGGTGATCACCGCCAGGATGGCGATAATGATGACGGGTACGGTCCAGACGACCGCTTCAATCTTGTTGGAGTGGGCCCAGTCAGGCGCATAGGTGGCATTGGTGTTGGACGCTCGGTATTTGTAAGCGAACGCCACTGCCATCACAATCACGGGCACCACCACGATCAGCATCAAGCCGAGTGCGGTCAATATCAGTGACTTCTGCTCCAGACCAACTTGCCCCTTGGGGCTCATCAGCGCCATGTCGCAGCCGCTCAGCAAGCCGGCAGTCGCGAGCAACAGCAAAGCGCCCAAGCCCCTCTTTACATCAAAAGGTCTCATGCAATGTCCTCATCTTCGCAAGGCTAAAGTTGTAAGAAAAACGCAGCATTCTATTTCACCCGGGGGGGATGTGAACAACATGAAAAATTAATCCCTCACTTGTGTGCTGTTTGCGATTTCTGTGTGTCGCATGTTAATGGCTTGACGCCGCTGAATTTATCAATATCTAACGGCGCTCAATTAATCACTGGCTGGCTCTATTTCGCCCAAACCGTGTCGACAAAATAGCCAGATCGTCGTTTAACCCTTTATTTCACAAGGAAAAAGGGTGTCATTTGGCCGCTTGCAGGTGAAAATTCAGGCGAAAACAAGGACGCATTTAACGACGATGACCGAATCAGCGTGAGACTCGAAATTAACCATAATTAATCAAATTAAATTTCAATTAATTCCATGGGCTTGATGTGGCTTTACCAGCAAAGATGCAGATTTCACACACCTAATGCAGCCTCTCATCACATTACCCCTCATTTTGTTTAATAAGTTATTATCAAAGCCATGGACTCCATCGGGATATAGCGGTAGGTTGCGCCCCTTCGTTACTTGCCAGTCACGAATTCAACCCTATCCCACTTCTCATTCGACTCTTCATTTACAGGGATTGCCATGAGCATCACACGCAGAGACTTTCTCAACGGCGTCGCCATCACCATTGCGGCCGGTGTCGCCCCCATCCAGCTGCTGCAAGCTGCCGAAGGCGGCAAGGCGCTGGCCGAGAAGACGCTGGTCTATCCGCCCGCCCTCACCGGCCTGCGCGGCAACCACCCGGGCTCCTTCGAGCCGGCTCACAGCATCGCCCGCGACGGCAAGCAGTATGACTTCGCCCACCTCCCGCTGGAGGGCGAGTACGATCTGGTGATCGTCGGCGCCGGCATCAGCGGCCTCTCCGCCGCCTGCTTCTATCAGCAACTGCTCGGGGCGGACAAAAAGATCCTGCTGCTCGACAACCACGATGACTTCGGCGGCCACGCCAAGCGCAACGAGTTCACCACCCCGGACGGCCTGCGGCTGGGTTACGGCGGCAGCGAATCCCTGCAATCACCGCGCTCCGTCTACAGCCCGGTGGCACTGGGGCTGCTCAAGGCGCTCGAGGTCAACATCGACGAGCTGGCCAAAGGCTTCCAGCAGACCTTCTACCCGGATCTGGGCCTGAGCCGCGGCGTCTTCTTTGACGAGAAACACTTCGGGGTCAACAAGATAGTGAGCGGCGACCCGGGCCACAGCGTGGCCGACGACATCCCGCGCGATCGCTTGAACGGCCGGCCGCTGGCCGAGTTCATCGGCGACTTCCCGTTCGACGACACCGACAAGGCCGCCCTGCTGGCGCTGCACGAAGAGAAGACCGACTACCTGCACGGCATGACCCGCGAGCAGAAGGACGCCTGGATGGAGAACAACAGCTACACCACCTTCCTGCGCGACAAGGTGGGGCTGAGCGAGCGGGCCATCACCTTCTTTCAGCAGCGCACCGACGACTTCCAGGCGGTCGGCATCGATGCCACCTCCTGCGCCGACGCGCGCCTGTGCGCCCTGCCTGGCTTTGCCGGCATGGATCTCACCCCGCTCGATGCGGAATCCCAGGCCGAGCTGGATGACCCCTACATCTTCCACTTCCCGGATGGCAACGCCGGCCTGACCCGGTTGATGGTGCGCAAGCTCATCCCGCAGGTGGCCCCGGGCCACACCATGCAGGACGTGGTGCTGGCCAGGTTCGACTACAGCCAGCTCGACCGCCCCGAGCACAAGGTGCAGCTGCGCCTTGGCAGCACGGCGCTGCAGGCCAGAAACGTGCCGCTCAAGGATGGCAAACAGGGGGTGGACGTCACCTACATCAAGGAGGGCAAGCTGCATCGAGTGCAGGCCAGACAGTGCATCATGGCCGGCTACAACATGATGATCCCCTACCTGGTGCCCGAGATGCCGGAGCCCCAGAAGGAGGCGCTGCGCCAGAACGTCAAGGCGCCGCTGGTCTACACCAAGGTGGTGATCAGAAACTGGCAGCCGTTCGTCAAACTTGGCGTGCACGAGGTCTATGCCCCGGCCGCCCCCTACAGCCGGGTCAAGCTCGACTACCCGGTCGATCTCGGCGGCTACGAGCATCCCAAGAACCCGGATCAGCCCATGTGCCTGCACATGGTCTATGTGCCGACCCTGCCGGGCAGCGGCCTCTCGGCCCGCGAGCAGTCCCGCAAGGGGCGCGCCATGCTCCTCGGCATGCCGTTCGAGCAGCACGAGCAGATGATCCGCGAGCAGCTGCAAGCCATGCTGGGCGAGGCCGGCTTCAACCATGAGCAGGATATCCTCGCCATCACGGTCAACCGCTGGTCTCACGGCTACTCCTACATCGCCAACTCCCTGTTTGACGACGAAGCCCAGTCAGAGCGCTTCATTGAGCTGGGTCGCCAGCCGGTGGGCAACATCACCATCGCCAACTCGGACGCGGGCTGGAGCCCCTATGCCCACGCCGCCATCGACGAGGGGTGGCGCGCCGTCAACGAGCTGGTCGCCCTGACCAAGGGAGGTGCCAAATGATCCGTTCCCTGACTGCCAGCGCCGTGCTGCTGGCCCTGCCCACCTTCACCCTGCAAGCCGCT
Source organism: Aeromonas sp. A35_P (assembly GCF_002259925.1). Classification (NCBI taxonomy): domain Bacteria; kingdom Pseudomonadati; phylum Pseudomonadota; class Gammaproteobacteria; order Aeromonadales; family Aeromonadaceae; genus Aeromonas; species Aeromonas sp. A35_P. The sequence continues at coordinate 17,585 of NZ_NEVB01000044.1, forward strand.
CCCGCCATATCGGCGGGTGAATACGTGGCCAAGCTGGGGGATTGCGCCGCCTGCCACACCAGCGAGGAGAGCAAGCCGCTCGCCGGTGGCAAGGGGTTTCCCACCCCTGTCGGCACCGTCTACGCCACCAACATCACCCCGGACAAGACCCACGGCATCGGCAACTACAGCCTGCCCGAGTTCATCAAGGTGATGCGCGAAGGGATCACCCGCAGCGGCAACCCCCTCTACCCGGCCATGCCCTATACCGCCTACGCCAAGATGAGCGATGAGGATCTCACCGCCCTCTACCACTACCTGATGCAGGAGGTGACCCCCCTGCCGGTAGCGAACAAGGCGAGCGACATCCCTTGGCCGCTCAACATGCGCTGGCCCCTCCGGGGCTGGAACTGGCTCTATCACGATGATGGCCGCTTCGCCCCGGTCGCTGGCAAGAGTGAAGAGTGGAACCGCGGCGCCTATCTGGTGCAGGGAGCGGGCCATTGCGGCAGCTGTCACACCCCGCGCGGGATCGGCATGCAGGAGAAGGCCCTGACCGAGGCGGATCCCCTCTACCTGAGTGGCGCCACCCTGGATGGCTGGTATGCCCCCGACATTCGCGGCAGCCGCTACGACAAGCAGGCGCTGATCGATCTGCTGAAAACCGGCCGCAGCCAGCATCAGGCGGTAAACGGCCCCATGGCGGAAGTGATCACTCACAGCAGCCAGTACTTCAGCGACGCGGATCTGGCCAGCATCGCCACCTACCTGACCGGGCTGGATGACGACGCGGCCGCCGCCAGGGGCAACCGGGCCTACGCCAGTGCCGGCGGCAAGGCAAACTACGCCATGTACTGCTCCACCTGCCACGGCAACGACGGACGCGGCAGCGACCGCGTCATCCCCTCTCTGGTGGGCAACCAGACCGTGCTGGCCGAGGATCCGGCCAGCCTGCTCAGCGTGCTGTTGCACGGTGCCGAGACGCCCATCACCCAGGGCCACATCGGTTACCGCATGCCGGGCTATGGCTGGACCCTCAACGATGAACAGATTGCCGAGCTGGTCAATACCCTGCGCGCCTCCTGGGGCAATGAAGGGGTGGCCATCAAGCCGGCCACCGTCAAGGCCCAGCGCGCGCTGCACGAATAATCCAGCGCCGCCATAAAAAACGGGCCTCCACTGGAGGCCCGTTTGCTGTGTGAGTGACGACTCACCCCTTGCGCGGTTTGGAGCCGGAGAGCGGCACCGCCCCCAGCCGGTAATCACCATAGGGGAAGATGTTGCGAAAACGCTGGGCCACCGGCTCCGGAATGGAGCGGGAGAAGACCAGCTTGACCCCATCGCCATCGCGCTGACCTAGGATGCGCCCGCGCACCGTCTCGTGACGCAGGATCTGTTTGGCATGCTCGATAAACGCCGGCGACACCTTGCCCCGCTTGACCTGCACCTTGCCTGGCGCAAGCCGGATCTCGAACAGGGCGCCACGCCCCAGCTTCATCAACCACCAGATGAGGGCGATCGCCACCAGCAACGACAACCAGGCCATCCTGTTTCTCCTTCTTCACACGGTTGCTGCCAGTATAAGCCGCAACTGGCCCCCGATTGTTTGGCACGGATCACAGCCGTGCCTCAAGTCCGACCGCAAGCCACTCTGCTCGCCGAGCCCTCTAGCGGATGCGACCCCAGGCCACCAGCGTCTCCCGATAGAGCGCCAGCAGCGCCTGATCCCGCACCGCCACCCCGACCTGCTGGGCAGGATGGTCGGCCCACTCATCGTGGGGGTGGGACTTGCCGTCAAATTTCTGCAGGGTGTGACCGATGGCAGGGCCGTCGCTGATGACCCGCACCGGCCCCTCACGCAGGGTGAACAGGGTCGGATCGATCACGTAGGCGATGGCGGACGGGTCGTGCACGTGGCAACCGTCGAGCCCGATCCGCTCGGAGTAGAAGCGCAGGTAGAAGCGGCTGACATCCTACAGGAAACGGCCCGGCTCGCCCGCTTCGTCGCGCAGTGCGTCCAGATAGGCGCTGCTGAAGAAACTCTGCTGGGTCACGTCCAGCCCGATGATCACCACAGGCCAGCGGGCGGTGAACACCCGGTCGGCGGCATCCGGATCGTCGTGGATGTTGGCCTCGGCATAGGGGGTCACATTGCCGCGATGGCCGTTGACGCCGAAGGCGCCGCCCATCACCACCACCTGCTTCACCAGGCCGGCAATCTCGGGGGCCGCCTGCAGCGCCAGCGCCAGGTTGGTGAGCGGCCCTATGGTGACCAGGGTGATCTCGCCGGGGGCGGCCTTCACCGTATCGACTATGTATTGCCAGGCCGGCCGGGGATCCGGGGTGAGCGTCACCTCCCCCGCCGTCACGTCGCCAAACCCGCTCGGGCCGTGTACCACAGTGGTCGGGCCCACCGGCTCGCGTCGCAGCGGGGCGGCCGCCCCCTGCGCCACATCCGCCTTCATGCCGTATTGCTGCTTGAGCCAGAGGGCGTTGTGAGTGCCGTTCTCGATGGTGGCATTGCCAAAAACCGTGGTGATGGCGAGCAGCTCGATGGCGGGATGGGCTTCGGCAAACAGAATTGCCATGGCGTCATCGATACCGGGATCGGTATCCAGAATGATCTTGTGAGTCATGGGGCCTCCTTGGGCAACGGAGCTGCCAGTGTAGCGAGCCGCCGCCGCTTTAACAGCGACGGGATCACAGCCTGCCGTTTTGCCCTCCCGCCGCCCCGCACAAGTGGTTGCGTTTCATACAGTCGCGACGGGCAAGCAGCCAACGCAAGGGCGATGGCTGGCCTGACTGATGAAACTGATGAAATAGTGGGCGGGCAGTGCGGGACAGGCAGACGCGGCCTTGTGGGTCGGCGGGTGGGATGGTATCACTGGGCCACACAATTCACTCCGCTAACCACCTGCCGAGGCGCCATTGATCACCCTGATAAAAGAGTCCGACCAGCTGAAAATGCCCTGGAAGAACAAGCAGGGCACCACAGCCCAGATCCTCATCTCCCCTGCCAGCGCCAGCCTCGACAAGCTCGATTTTGCCTATCGGCTGAGCTCGGCGCCCATCAAGGAGGCCGGCCCCTTCTCGAAATTCCCCGGCTATCAGCGCATCCTGCTGCCCATCAGCGGGGCCGGCTTCGTGCTAAACGGCCACCCCTACGCCACCTTCGAAGCGGCCCACTTCAGCGGGGCTGACGACACCCACTGCGAGCTGCTGAAAAAAGAGGTGACGGATCTGGGGCTCATCTATGATCCGGCCCGCCTCAGCGCCAACGTGCGGGTACTCAACCTCCCCTTCCCGCTCAGCCTCACCCTGGAGGCGGACAAGACCTATCTCTGCTACCTGCTGAGCGGCCAGCTCACGGCGGCGGGACAGCCCATGGCGGTCAACGAGACCCTGCTGATCAGCGGCGAGCATAGCATCCAGTTCGACTGCCAGAAGAAGAGCGCCATCGCCTTCTTTACCCTGCAGCCCAAATAGGTGGCAGGCGCAGGCCGAGCCCGGTCAGCGTTTCGGCGCCCGGCCGCCGCTGTCGAGGCAGGCCTGCATGGAGTCATAGGGGGTGTAGTGCTTGGTACGGCTGTAGTAGGTACCGCCCTTGGGATGGCAGATGCCGTTGCGGCTCTTCTTCACCGGCGGCTCCGCCGCCAGCGCGATGGCGCATACCAGCAGCAGGCAACAACCGACCACCCAGTTGATGGCGTTTCTCACGACAAACGACTCCTCTCACGCGGACCCAGCAGGCCCGAAAGGGGCCTATCTTACCCGCTATGCTCCCCACTCACCCCGCGCCGGATCATAAAACGGCACACAACTCCCGGTGCAGAGCCAGGGTTCCCTACGGCATGGCAAGCGGCCACAAAAAAGCCGGGCAGTGCCCGGCTTCTGAGTCGGCACAACGTGCTTAGCCGACCTTGAAGGTGCCCTTCATCATGGCGAAGTGGCCGGGGAAGGAGCAGAAGAAGGTGAGGTCTTTGCCGGCCAGGCCGTCGGTCTTGAAGGTGACGCTGGTGCTCTCGCCACCGCCCACCAGCTTGGTGTGGGCCAGTACGCGGGGATCATCCTTGGGCAGGTAGTTGTTCTCGGCGCCGGCGCTCATGCCCGCGGTGGCAACGGCCTGATAGTCGGCGGTGTTGGCCAGCGCCCAGTTGTGGCCCATGGCGGTCACCGGCATCTTGCCGGTGTGGTTCAGGGTCACGGTCACCTCTTTGCAGGTGGCCGGTACGCTCATCTCCTTGAGGTTGTACTGCATGGCATCATTGCCTTCGATGACCAACGCGCACTCATCGGCCAGAGCCGGGGCAGCCAGGGTGCTCAGAAACAGCAGGGTAATCGCCTTTTTCATCATCCTCTCCTTTGATTGGCAATAGATGGCAACACAATTGCCTGCAGGCTCGCACCATGGCTGGCAAACATGCTGTCAAAATCGACCTTATTCTACTCAACTGTCGTCATTCGGCTATGTCTTTAGCGCAAAGCTGCGGGTCAGGTCACCAGATTGTTCCCATTATTTGACTGGACAAACCGGCCGCGCCGCCCATTAACCACTCTGCGTTTAATTATCTGCAGCGCTTTTCTCCAACCGACGCTCGCCCGCCGCCGCGCCCTTGGCTAAGCTGGCGACCCCGGCTCGCAGTCCGTGCCCGAGCCATCCGTTTTTAGCCAGAGAGATCCCGCATGTCGCTCCTTGCTCGCCCGGCCCCCCGCGGCCTGTTGTTGACCCTTCTGCTGATGCTGACCGCCTGTCAGCCAGCCCCGACCCAGACCCGCATCCAGGGCAAGACCATGGGCACCTATTATGCGGTGACCCTGAGCGATCCCTTCCCGGGCGGGGAGCCTGCACTGCAGCAGGAGGTCGACGCCCTGCTGGCGCGCATGAACCACGAGATCTCCACCTACGACCCGAACTCCCTCATCTCCCGCTTCAATCAGGGCAGCGGCCAGCCGCCCATGGCCATTCCCGCCACCATGGCCAAAATCGTGCAGCAGGGCATCGATGCCGGCCATCTCACCAAAGGCAAGCTCGATGTCACCGTAGGCCCCCTGGTCAACCTGTGGGGATTCGGGCCGGACAAACGTCCGGTCAAGCGCCCCAGCGCCGAGCAGATCGCCAGCGCCCGCCAGAAAGTGGGCATCGACCGGCTGACCTTGACCCCAGAGGGGGATCACTTCCTGCTCGGCAAGGGCATTCCCGATCTCTACCTCGACCTCTCCACCCTGGGCGAGGGAGCGGCCTCTGACGAGATTGCCGGCCTGCTGGAACAAAAGGGGGTGCACAACTACCTCATCGAGGTGGCCGGCGCCGTGCGCAGCAAGGGCAACAACGCCAAGGGCAAACCCTGGCGGGTGGCCATCGTCGAGCCGTCCGATCAGCCCGGCGCCTTCTCGGACGTGGTGATCCCCAACGGCATGGCCCTCAGCACCGCCGGCAGCTATCGCAACTACTACGAGCTCGACGGCCAGCGCTACTCCCACATCATCGACCCCGCCACTGGCCAGCCCATCACCCACAAGCTGGTCTCCGCCAGCGTCATCACCCCGACCGCGCTCGAGGCCGACGCCATCGACACCGCCCTCATGGTGATGGGTCCGGAGCAGGCGATGGCCTTTGCCAAGGAGCATGGGCTTGCGGTCTACCTCATCGTCAAGACCGAGCAGGGCTTCGCCGCCAGCCATACCCCCCAGTTCGCCCCCTATCTGGTTCCCAAGCAGCCATAAAGCGGCAACCATGACCCAGCAATCATAACAACGAGGCCCCGCAGTGCGGGGCCTCGTTGTTTGCAAGCCGGCGTGATTCGATGGAAATGCAGTGAAGCATTGCCGCATCCCCTCGGCGACAGCAAACCAGTGAGCGCCGCCAACGCGCTTGCGTGTTACTCCTCGCAGCCGGCAGGCCCGGCCGACGGACGCGCTACCCGGCTGCCCGCCCCGTAGAGGGCAAATACCAGCACGCAGATACCGGTCATCACGGCGAACAGGGCCGGGCCGCCCCACACCTGCAACAGCCAGCCTCCCACCATAGGTGAGAGCGCCCAGCCAAGCCCGGCCAGTGCACTCGCGCCGAAGTAGCTCCCCTTGAGGTGGGCCGGCGCCATCTCGTCTATCAGCACGTTGAAGAGCGGGAACAGCACCGCCTCCCCCACGCTCAGCAAGAACATCGCCACCAGCCAGGGCCACAGCAGGGCCGGGCTCGACAGGGCGAACATCACCTGGGCCGATGCCATCAGCAGGATGGAAAACTGCAACCGCAGGCTCACCCGCCAGCGCCGGGTCAGGTGCAGCAGCGGAAACTGCAAGGTGATGATGGTGAGCGCATTGGTGGCCACCAACAGGGCCACCAGCGTCTCCACCTCGGGGGCGCCGGCGCGGGTCAGGTACTGGATCAGCGGCGACTCCACCTGGGCGTAGACCAGCATCATCAGCAGGTTGGCGAGGATGAACAGCATGAAGGCGCGATCCCGCCCCACCACCCTGAGCATGGCCCCCAGGGAGAGACCGGCATCCGGCCGGCTTGCGCAGTCGCGGCGAAAGCCGAGCAGGAAGGCGATGCCGAGCAGACCATAGCTGGCGGCCGTCACCACGAAGGTCTCCTGGCGCGCCCCCAGCCCCACCATGACGCCGATGAGGTGCCCCCCCCCCCCCCCCCCCCCCCCCCGCCACTACCGCCGCGCCAGGCCCCCCGCCCCCCCCTCCCCCTCCCGCCCCCGCTCCCC
>NZ_NEVB01000044.1:24327-52846 GCF_002259925.1 Aeromonas sp. A35_P
GGTGCAGAGCCAGCTCCCGCAGCGCCTTCTCGGGCAGCAGATCCCCCATCAGCGCCTTGCCCGGCGTGTCGATAAAGGCGTAGGAGAGGCCCGAACCAAACACCCCGAGGGCGATGAGCCAGAGGGAGTGGCCGAATCCGAGCAGCAGGTAGGCGCCACACGACAGGGCGCAGCCGAGCAGCAATATGGTGCGCCGGCCGAGCCGGTCGGAGAGCCAGCCGACGTAGAAGCCGATGAGGCAGGAGAGCACCGCCGCGCCGCCCAGCAGCATCCCGATACCGGAGGCTGACAGGCCATACTCCCGGTAGAGCAGGATGGAGAGGAAGGGCCAGACCATGAAGAAACTGGTGCGCACTATGAAGGTGCCCAGGATCACGATCCAGACCAGCGGGGGAAAGGGTGGCAAGCGCATGGGAACTCCTTGTCGCGCAATGGTGGCTGATCCGCAGGGGAAAGCGTTCAGTGGTATCAAAAGGCACCTGCTTGCACAATCCCTCCTCTGAAAAAAACCACCCGGAGGGCTGCGCTGGAGCCGAGCGGGGTGGCCTTGTGATCAGGAACGAGCCGGGGTCGCCGCCAACCCCCTTGCCCTCTCCTCAGCCTGCCCCCCAACCACCATAAAGAGCGAGGCCCCGCACTGCGGGGCCTCGTGGTGTGCAAGCCGGCGCTACTCGATGGGAATGCGGTGGGGCGCCGGGGTCACCGCCTGCTTGGGCAGTTGCAGGGTGAGGATGCCGTTGTCGAAGCGGGCGACCACCTGCTCCGGCGTCACCTCCACCGGCAGTTCGACGGTGCGCGATACGCTGCCGAAATAGCGCTCGCTGCGCAGGGTGCGCTCATCCTTGCTCTGGCTGTCGTGCTGGCGGATCTCCGCCTTCAGGGTCACCAGCTTGCCGTGCACATCCACGTGGATGTCCTCCTTCGCCACCCCGGGTAGCTCCGCCTGCAGCAGATAGCCGCCGTCGCTCTCCTTGAGGTCCAGCTTGATCTGGCTCGGCAGCGGATCCCCGTGCAGGGGCCGGATGTAGAAACCGGAGGCCATGTCGTGAAACAGGTCATCAAACAGACTGGTACGGCCTGGTAGCAAACTCATTTGATTCCTCCTTGTGGTCACTGGATGGTCGAAGGCAGGCCCGCGGCCCGCCTCTTTTCAGTCTAAAAACCAGCGTGCACGCCGCCAGTGCAATCCAGCGCCCGTTTGACCGTGATCAAGGGCAGCGGCGTTTTTTTTCAGGCCCGGCGCCCCCTTGCCAGAGGAAAAACGGCGGCGGCATGGATGTTCAATTGCCTGTCTGCGCGCTTTGGTGGCACACTTCTGTTATCCGCCCGTAGCGCCCTGACCAGACAGATGCAGACACCGGAATCCGAGCCAGAGAAAAAAGCCCCACCCAAACCCAAGCGCATCCTGCTGGTCAACGAACAGCGCTCCTTTCAGGTGATGATGAAGGCGATGCTGATCAACATCGGCATCAGTCGCATCACCTATGTCAACTCGGCCGAAGAGGCCAGACGGCGCTGCCAGAAAGAGTCCTTCGACATCTACCTCATCGATTACGAGCTGGGGGTTGGCGAGAACGGTCGCCAGCTGCTGGAAAGCCTGCGCGACCAGAAGCTCATCCCGCCCCAGAGCGTGGTGATCATGGTGAGCGGCGACAGCTCCCGCGCCATGGTGCTGAGCGCGCTGGAGGCCGAGCCCGACGAATACCTGATGAAGCCCTTCTCCCAGGAGCAGTTCTCGTTTCGCCTCAAACGTGCCCTCGCCCGTCGCCAGGCGCTGGAGAGCGTGTTCAGCGCCCTCGCCGAGGAGAACCTGACCACCCTGCTCGCCGCCTGCGCCGAGCGGGCCGATGCGGTGCCGCGCTTTGCCAACTTCTGCCGCTGTCTGCAGGCCGATACCCAGCTCAAGCTGGGCCAGGCCAAGGAGGCCCGCAGCCTGATGCGCCAGCTGCTGGCCGGCCAGGAGAACAGCTGGGCCCGGCTCACTCTGGGCAAGGCGTGCCACACCCTGGGTCTGCACGAGGAGGCTGTGAGCCACCTGCAGGCGACCCTCAAGAACACCCCGCTGATGGTGGAGGCCCACCTCTGGCTGGCGGAGTCCCTGCTGGCGCTCGGCAATGACGAGCAGGCCCAGCAGGAGCTCAAGCGGGCGGTGGACATCTCGCCCCAGTCGGTACAGCTCTCCCGCCGGCTGGCGGAGGTGTGCCTGCTGCGCCACGACTACGCCCAGGCCAAGGACGTGCTGCTCTCCCTCATCGACCTGTCGCGCAACTCGATCCACCGCACCCCCCACTATCTGGGGGCCTATATCCAGGCGCTGACCCTCTACGCCCTCAACAGCAACGACATCTACCACATCGCCAACCTGCAAAAGCAGGTCAACTCGGCCCTGTCGCGCATTCGCGATTCGTTGATGATGGCGGAGTTCAACTACCCGGTGTTCGAGCAGATCTGCCAGGCCCGGGTACAGATCGCCCTGGGGGAGCTGCTCAAGGGCAAGAAGATGCTCTACCGCGCCAACCAGAACTGGCTCGATCAGCCGGCCACCATGCCCCCCAGCCTGCTGGGCGAGACCATACTCGCCCTCTATCAGCTCGGCGAGTTCGAATATGCCGAGAGCCTGCAGGCGCTACTGGCCGAAGACGAGGATCGGCTGCTCACCACCTGCATCCAGGCCACCCGCGACGACAAGACGGTGCTGGAGCGCCGCCAGCGCTACCAGCAGCTCAACGAGCTCGGCATCAAGGCCTATCAGAGTGGCGAGCTGGAACAGGCGCTCGGCCACTTTCGCGAGGCGCTGCGCCGGGCCCCGGCCAACACCGGTGCCGCCCTCAACAAGATCCAGGTGCTGCTGCAGCTGATGCAGAAAAACCGCAAGAGCCCGGAGTTTGGCGCCGAGTACAAGGAGACCCTGGAGGTGCTGGACGGCATCCCTCTCAACCCGGCCCAGCAGGACCGTTTTCGCAAGCTGCGTCAGGAGTTTACCCAGCTCAGCTGACCCCGCTCGCCTATGCTGATACTGACTCGGCAAGGGGAGGAAACGGGCGATGGCCATGTGTCGATATCTGGTGGCGGACGGCCGCCACTGCAGCGAAGAGGCGGGGGAGCATGATCTGTGCCGCTGGCACGATCCCCATGGCCAGCATCAGGATCCCCACACCGCCCGCGAGCTGGAGCACTATGTTCACCAGGGCGGCCTGTGCCACGGCCTGCAACTGGCCCGCGCCAACCTGGCCGGGCTCAATCTGGTGAAGAAGGGCTCGCCGCACGGCTTTCTGCTGGAGCAGTGCAACCTCTACCGGGCCAATCTGCAGGGGGCTCACCTCTACGGCCTGCGCATGAAGGGGGGCAGCCTGATGAAGGCCGATCTGAGCGATGCCAACCTGCACTGCGCCACCCTCGATGACGTCAACCTGCTCGGTATCCGCTGGCACAACACCCGCCTCGACAACCTGGATACCGGCAAACGGCTGATGCAGGAGCGGCGCGGGCGCAAGGAGCGCGACCCCGGGCAGGCCCGGATCTGGTTCAAGGAGGCCGAGGAGACCTACCGGGATCTGCGCAAAGCCTCGGAGGCCCAGGGCATCTTCACCATGTCCGGCCGCTACATCCAGCAGGAGCTCACCATGCGCCGGCTGCAGCTGCCATTCTGGTCAGGCCGCCGCTTCACCTCCTGGATCGTCGATCTCTTCTGCGGCTACGGCGAGGCCCCCATGCGGGTGGTGCTCTTCTCCCTGCTGCTCATCTTCATCTGCAGCCTCTTCTACTTCTTCTTTGGCCTGAGCTTCAACGGCAACCACCTCGTCTATCGGCCCGGCGCCCCTTTCGAGCAGAATGCCATCTTCCTGCTGGAGTGCCTCTATTACAGCGTGGTGACCTTCACCACGCTGGGGTACGGGGATTTCACCCCGGTGGGGCTGTCGCGGATCTTCGCCGCCTTCGAGGCCTTCACCGGCAGCTTTACCCTGGCGCTGTTTGTGGTGGTGTTTGTCAAGAAGATGACCCGCTGACAGCCTCTCGCGACGGCTCGTGAACAGGTTATCGAGCAGCTGCGCCAGTCACAGCCCCCGAACTTGCATCCACGACGGATTCCTAGTCCAATAGCCACTTATAAAAATGACATGAGCATCCCGGACATGAAGATCATCTCTTTCAATATCAATGGCCTGCGCGCCCGTCTGCACCAGCTGCAAGCCATCATCGACAAGCATCAGCCGGATGTGATCGGCCTGCAGGAGATCAAGGTACACGACGAGGCCTTCCCGCTGGCCGACGTGGAGGCCATGGGGTATCACGTCGAGTTCCACGGCCAGAAGGCCCACTACGGGGTCGCCATCATGAGCAAGCAGAAGCCGGTCAAGGTGGAGAAAGGCTTCCCCACCGACGACGAAGAGGCCCAGCGCCGGATGATCATGGCCACCTTCGAGCGCGAAGACGGCTCCCTCATCAAGGTGATGAACGGTTACTTCCCGCAGGGGGAGAGCCATGATCACGAGACCAAATTCCCGGCCAAGCAGAAGTTCTACGAGGATCTGCAGCACTACCTCGAGACCAACCACACCCCGGATGACCAGCTGGTGCTGATCGGGGATATGAATATCTCCCCCACCGATCTCGACATCGGCATCGGCGAGGCGAACCGCAAGCGCTGGCTGCGGGACGGCAAGTGCTCCTTCCTGCCCATCGAACGGGAATGGATGGAACGCCTGAAAGGGTTCGGCCTGACCGACACCTTCCGCGCCGCCAACCCCACCGAGTGCGAACGCTTCTCCTGGTTTGACTACCGCTCCAGAGGCTTTGACGAGAACCGCGGCCTGCGCATCGATCTCATCATGGCTTCCGACGCCCTCAAGGGCAAAGTGACCGAGACCGGCATCGACTACGAGCTGCGTGGCATCGACAAACCCTCCGACCACGCCCCCATCTGGACCTGCTTCGCCTGACAGAGATGACAGTGGGGGCATTTGACGCCCCCACTGTGACCAAGCCCCCACTTCCCCCACCCTTTCCTTCTTATAATTCCTGCCGAGCCCGCGCCTTCGTCGGGCAGAACCGAACCGCAAGAGACCTGCCGGCCAGACAAAGCTTGTCGCTGACCAGATCGCCATCGACCGTCAATGGCGGACAACTTTCACTGTCGAGCAGCTTGGGTTCAATATTCGTGATCTATCATTAAAAACTGTCCGTAATCCAATCAGTTAAATTTGTAACCATGCAGTTAACCATGTTCATGAAGAGAAAGGGTGGGCGCAGCAATCGCGCACCATCCCACAGGAGTGTGATGATGAAGGTGCAATCCGTCAGGGAAGAGATGTTCAAGCGCGGCTGTATCGCCCTGGCTCTGGCCAGCGCACTGACCGCTTGTGGTGATGAACCCGTCGCCGGGCCCCAGGCACTGCCAGCGGTGCCCGTGGTGGTGGCCGAAGTCAAACTGACCGACGTACCGCTGACCACCGAGATGGTGGGTGAAACCGCCGGTTTTCGCGAGATTGACGTCCGCTCCCGGGTGAGCGGCATCCTGCTCAAGCGCACCTATGTGGAAGGCCAGCCGGTCAGTGCCGGCCAGCAGCTGTTCCTGATCGATCCCGAGCCCTACAAGGTGGCGCTGGAGCAGGCCAAGGGGGCCCTGGCCCAGGAGCAGGCCCGCCTCAACAAGGCCCGCGCCGACCGCGATCGCATCATCCCGCTGTTCAAACGTCAGGTGGTGAGTCGCAAGGACTACGACGACACCATCGCCAACTACGAAGCGACCATCGCCAGCCATCAGGCGGCCCAGGCCAAGGTGAAAGAGGCCGAGCTCAACCTCAGCTATACCCGGGTCACCGCCCCCATCAACGGCATGGCGAGCAAGAGCTCCCAGTCCGAGGGGAGCCTCATCTCCACCAGTGGCGACAATGGCCTGCTCACCACCATCACCCAGTTCGATCCGCTCTACGTCAACTTCTCCTACTCGGAGCAGGATCGCCTCAACTTCGAAAAGTCGGTGAAAGAAGGGTTGATTGAGGCCAAAGATGCCACCAACTGGCGCACCCACATCCGCCTGGCGGACGGCTCCGTCTACCCCCAGGCGGGCAAGCTCAACTTCTCCGACAGCCGGGTCGACCCGGCCACCGGTACCATCCGCGCCCGCGCCATCTTTGACAACAAGAACGGTGCCCTGCTGCCCGGCCAGTTCGTGCGCATGACCATCGATCTGGGCACCCGCAAGAACGCCATCGTGGTACCGCCGCGCGCCATCGTCCAGTCCCAGGCCGATCGCATGGTGATGGTGGTGGATGCCGACAACAAGGTGGTGCCCCGCCCGGTCAAGCTGGGTTCGGTGGTCGACAGCGGCGTGTTGATCGACAACGGCCTGCAGGCCGGCGATCGCTACATCGTCGAGGGGCTGATGAAGGCGCGTCCCGGCGCCGTGGTCAAACCGGTCACCGCCGAGCAGATGAAGGCGATCAACGCCAAGATCACCCAGGGTGCCGCTGGCAAATAAGGAGCCCCCATGTTTTCCAAGTTCTTCATCGAACGCCCCATCTTCGCCAGCGTGATTTCGATCATTATCGTGCTGGGCGGGATGGCGGCAATGCGTGCGCTCCCGGTGGAGTAGTACCCCCAGATCACCCCCGCCGTGGTCTCGGTGACCGCCTTCTACCCGGGTGCCACCCCCGAGGTGATCTCCCAGACCGTGGCCGCCCCCATTGAACAGCAGGTCAACGGGGTCGAGAACATGATCTACATGCAATCCGGCTCCGCTTCCAACGGCCAGATGAACCTCAACGTCTACTTCGACATCGGGGTCGACCCGGATCAGGCGACCATAGACGTCAACAACCGGGTCTCGGCCGCCATGGCCCAGTTGCCGGAAGAGGTGAAAAAGCAGGGGGTGACGGTGCGCAAGAAGTCCACCTCCATCCTGCAGGTGATCACCCTGCAGTCCCCCAACGGCTCGTTTGATACCACCTATCTGTCGAACTACGCCCTGCTCAACATCATCGACGAGCTCAAGCGGATTCCCGGGGTGGGCGATACCTCCCTGTTTGGTGGCACCGACTACGCCATGCGGATCTGGCTGCGCCCGGACCGGCTGGCCCAGCTCGAGCTCACCCCGAGCGACGTGATCGGCGCCATCCGCGAGCAGAATACCCAGTTCGCGGCCGGCAAGATCGGCTCCCAGCCCACCAGTACCCCCACCGATTTCACCTACACGGTGCAGACCAAGGGGCGCCTCGATGACGTGAAGGAGTTCCAGAACATCATCATCCGCGCCATGCCGGATGGTTCCAAGATCCGGGTGAAAGACGTGGCCAGGGTCGAGCTCGGCGGCAAGGACTACGACGTGCTGGCCCGCGCCAACGGCAAGCCGGCCATCGGTATCGCCACCTACCTGCAACCGGGGGCCAACGCGGTCGCCGTGGCCGATCAGGTGCGCGCCACCATGGAGCGTCTGCAGGGCCGGTTCCCGCAGGACGTGGAGTACCAGATCCCCTATGACACCACCGAGTTCGTGAAGATCTCCATCGAAGAGGTGGTCCACACCCTGCTCGAGGCGATCGTACTGGTGTTCGTGGTGGTCTACCTGTTCCTGCAAAACTTCCGCGCCACCCTGATCCCCTGTATCGCGGTGCCTGTGTCGCTCATCGGCACCTTCGCCGGCATGCTGATGCTGGGCTTCTCCATCAACCTTCTGACCCTGTTCGGCATGGTGCTTGCCATCGGTATCGTGGTGGATGACGCCATCGTGGTGCTGGAGAACGTCGAGCGGATCATGAGCGAGAAGAAGTGCTCCGCCAAGGAGGCCGCCATCCTCGCCATGCAGGAGGTCTCAGGCCCCGTGGTCGCCATCGTGCTGGTGCTCTCTGCCGTGTTCCTGCCGGTCGCCTTCATGGGCGGCATGACGGGGGTGATGTACAAGCAGTTCGCCATCACCATCGCCGTGTCGGTGGCCATCTCCGGCCTGGTGGCACTGACCCTGTCGCCGGCCCTGTGCGCCATCCTGCTCAAAGAGGGTCACCATCAGCCGGCCCGCTTCTTCGTCTGGTTCAACAATGCCTTTGATCAGCTGACCCGCCGCTATGTGCGCGGGGTGGCCTTCCTCAATCGCCGGGTCGGCGTCGCCTTCGGCATCATCGCCATCATCCTCGGCAGCAGCTATGTGCTGTTCCACAAGGTGCCGGGCGCCCTGGTGCCGGACGAGGATCAGGGCTATCTCATCGGCTCGGTGATGCTGCCCGATGCCGCCGCTCTGACCCGTACCCAGGCGGTCGCCAATGATTTTGACAAGATGGCCATGGCCAACCCCAACGTGAAGGACGTGGTCACCTTCTCGGGCTTTGACATCCTGTCCGGCTCCATCATCAGCAACCGCGGTCTCACCTTCATTACCCTGAAAGACTGGAAAGAGCGTCAGGGCGAGGGTCAGGACTCCTTCTCCCTGGCCAAGACCTTCCAGGGGATGAGCCTGATGGGGCTGGCCGATGGCTTCACCGCCACCTTCAACCCGCCCCCCATCCAGGGCATGTCCACCACCGGGGGCCTCGAAGGCTATCTGCAGAACCGCGGCACCGGCGACGTGCACGCCTTCGCGGGCGAGGTACAACGCCTGATCGATGCCGCCAAGCAGCGCCCCGAGTTTGCCAGCGTGAGCACCACCTTCCGCGCCAACGTGCCCCAGGTCTACCTGGATCTCGACCGCGAGAAGGCCAAGGCGCTGGGGCTGCCCATCAATGCCGTGTTCGACACCATGCAGGCCACCTTCGGCCAGGTCTATGTCAACGACTTCAACCAGTTCGGTCGTACCTACCGGGTACAGCTGCAGTCCGAGGCCGACTACCGCGCCAAGAAGGATGACATCCGCAACGTCTATGTGCGTTCGAACAGCGGCGAGATGATCCCCCTCACCAGCCTGGTGACGGTGCGCGATGCCACCGGCCCCGAACTGGTGGAACGTTTCAACATCTTCCCGGCAGCCAAGATCATGGCCCAGCCGGCACCTGGGGTCAGCTCGGGTCAGGCCATCAAGGCCCTGGAGGAGATCGCCGCCCAGACCCTCGGCAACGACGCCAAGCTGGAGTGGACCGGTGCCGCCTATCAGGAGAAGGCCGCCGCCGGCAGCGCCGCCACGGCGTTTGGTTTCGGCATCGTGATGATCTTCCTCATCCTGGCTGCCCAGTATGAGCGCTGGAGCCTGCCGTTTGCGGTGATCACCGCCGTGCCGTTCGCCCTGTTCGGCGCCCTGCTCGCCACCTGGGCCGTGGGGCTCACCAACAACGTCTACTTCCAGATAGGTCTGGTGACGCTGGTGGGGCTGGCGGCCAAGAACGCCATCCTGATCGTGGAGTTCGCGGTGATGAAACACGAGGAGGGGATGAGCCTCATCGAGTCGGCACTGGAGGCGGCGCGCCTGCGCTTCCGCCCCATCGTCATGACCTCGCTGGCGTTTATCCTCGGCTGTGTGCCCCTGGTTACCTCCAGCGGCGCCGGTGCCGCGAGCCGCCACGCCCTCGGCTGGCCGGTGATCGGCGGCATGCTGGCGGCGACCTTCATCGCCATCTTCTTCATCCCGCTCTTCTTCCGCCTCATCATGCGTCGCTCGGAGAAACGGGCCTGATCACTCGAGTCACGCTCACCCGGCCCCTCCCTCAAGGAGGGGCTTTTTTTATCTTCACCGTTTGCTGGCCAGACAACGCCAGGCCCGGCGCCTGCGGCAAGAGAGCGTGCAACCTGCTACCTTCCAACGCGGCAAGTCAGGCCTCAGAATTGGTGCTGCACCCCGATGTTGAAGAAGTTCAGGTAGCTGTTGTTGTAGGTACCTGACAGCTGGGGGCGACCAACCCCCTGTTGATCCACCGCCATGTCGCCCAGCCAGGCCAGGGTATAACTGGCTTCCAGTCTGGTGGCTGGTGTCAGCTGATAGCTGGCCCCCAGACCCCAGCGCCAGCTCTCGCCAAGCGGGAGGGTAACAGTGCGGTGCACGTCGTCCACGGCGCTGCTGTCATAGCCGATGCCGCTGCTCAGGCGCAGGGTCGGCGTCACATCAAACTGGGTGCCCAGGCTCAGGTGCCAGGTGTCCTGGTATTGCATATCAAGGGTTCGGTTCTGCTGTCCCGACGCGAGCCCCACCTCGCCAAAGCGGGACCACTGCTGCCAGTTGGCACTGGCCAGCAAGGCCCACTGCGGGTTGAGCTGGTGATAACCACTCAGGGTCAGGGTCTGCGGGATCATCATCTCCACCCCCAGTCCGGCCCCGTTCAGCCGGGTCAGCAGCCGATCCTCCAGCTCCCACTTCAATTCGGAGACGTAGCTCAAACCGATGCGGGAGTCCTGATCCAGTTCGTAGAGCACCCCCAGGGAGGCACCGTACGCCCAGTCGCTGTCGGAAAATGCCTGACTGGTTGAACCGTTTGGCGTCATGTCCAGTGAGGCCTCCAGCGCCCCATGCATGGCGATCAGGCTGGCCCCCACCGACCAGTGGTCATCGACGCGATACGCCAGGCTGGGGGCAAAGGCGATCCCGGTCAGTTTGGCGGACTGCACATAGCCACGCCCCTGCCACCCCTCACCATAATCGATCCCCAGCCCGTGACTGCCGAAGAGCCCGAGGCCGGCGACCCACTGCTCATCGATGGCGTGGGTCAGATAGAGGCTGCCAAGCGGGGCGGTCTGCAGGGCATTGCCGCCGTTGTTGCCGCCCAGGTCCAGATCCAGCTCGAGGTCGCCGTATACAGCGCCGCCATTGAGCTGCAACTGGGTGCCTGCCAGCCTGGTCATGCCGGCCGGATTGCTGGCGATGCTCTCCGCCCCCTGGGCGCGGGCGGCCGCTCCGGCGTTAGCCAACGCACTGTTGGCCGTACTGGTTTCGTAAAGGGCAAGGCCACCGGCCATGGCAGAGGGACTCAGCAAGGCGGCAAGCATCACCGACAACCGTCGTTGCTGCATTTCGATACTCCTGAAGAATGAATACAGTGATCAACCGCCAAAGCGTGCAACGGTCTCGCGGTTGCGTCCCTGATGGCCAACCACAGCAGAAAACCGGGTCTGATCACTGACGGTACAGATCCTAACGGGATGGGAAGCCAGCTTCATTAGGGCTGGCTATATGCAATCGTTAAGTCACGCTTAACGATGGTGTCTCTCCCCTTCTTGGGCTCGCCTGGCCATTGACCTTCTCCTCAAGGCAAGGTTTACAGTGCCCCCAATCATTGTCAGGATTCTCCCCATGCTCGTAGCGAGATTGCCCACAGAACGCATTGCCCGGCTGTTGCTGGGGCTGATGCTCGTCTGCAATCTCACCCTTTGCATCGGCTGGCACGGGATGGATGCCCTCAACGCCGCCATGGCGCAAGACCATCAGGCCATGAGCGGCAGCGCCATGCAGGGACTCTCCTGCCACGGGGCATCCCAGGATGCCGGGGCACCAGATGCCGCCAGCCAGGAGTGCCAGATGCACGGCGGACTCACCTCGAGCAGCAACCCTGGCTTGCCGCTGCTGGCCGCCCTGCTGACCCTGCTCGCCCTGCCACTGTTGCTGCTGCCCCTCGGGACGACCGTCAGCCTACTGGACAACTGGCTGCGGGACCCCTTCCTGCGATCCCGCGGCGCCCACCCTCCCTCCTGGCCGCGTCGACACCTGATGCTGTCGGTGCTGCGCCACTAGAACGCTCTTCTTCCGCGGCCGCGACAAGCCTCGACTTGTCCGTTTTCGGCCGCCTTGCCTGACCCTGTGCCCTGGCCGACTCGGCACACGCACAGGGAGCCGTGCGCGCTGACACAGCTGCGCCCCGTTTGCCGCCTCGTGGTGATGTCTGGCCCATGCTCATCACCACACCGGCGGCCTGACAGAAGAGAAGAGATACCATGTCATCCACTCCCGTTACCCGGTCCGCCTGCGCGCAACCGTGCCGGCAACCCCTTCGCCTCCCGCGCGCCGGAGGCCGGTCATGAACAAGACGCTGTTGATGTCTGCCCTGCTGCTGGCCCTCGGCGCCGGTGGCGGCTACTGGGCCGCCAAACAGACGGACGGTGGCGCCACCGCCAAGGAGAAGACGCCCCTCTACTGGGTCAACCCCATGGATCCCCGCGACAAGCGCGATGCCCCCGCCAAAGACAACATGGGGATGGACTTCATCCCCGTCTATGAGGAAAAACAGGGCGGCTCCCCCGGCACGGTCACCATCAGCCCCGAGATCCAGCAGAACCTGGGGGTGCGACTGGCCAAGGTGGAGAAACTGCCCGTCCACCAGCAGATCGAGACGGTCGGCTATGTGGGTTATGACGAGGAGCGCCTCGAAGCCATCAACTCCCGGATGGCGGGCTGGATCCGCAACCTCGCCATCAAGAACGAGGGGCAGCAGGTCACCAAGGGCAGCTTTATCTACGATCTCTACGCCCCGGATCTGGTGAACGCCCAGCACGAGTACCTGCTGGCGCTCAATACGACCAATCCCCTGCTGCTGCGCGCCGCCGAGGGCAAGCTCAAGTCCCTGCAGGTACCGGCGGATCAGATAGCGGCCCTCAAGCGCACCCGCAAGGTGCAGGAGACGGTGCGCATCTATGCCCCGAGCAGCGGCTATGTCTCCGAGCTCAAAGTGCGTGAAGGCCAGTATGTGGAGCCCGCCGCCCCCCTGTTCAACATCAGCACCCTCAAGCAGGTGTGGGTGAGCGCCGAGGTGTTCGAGCGTCAGGCCGCCCAGATAAGTGTCGGCGATCCAGTCACCATGACCCTCGACTACGCCCCTGGCCGCAGCTGGCAGGGCCGGGTGGATTACCTCTACCCGACCCTGGATGCCAGCACCCGCACCCTGCGGGTCCGTCTGCGCTTTGACAACCCGGACGAGTTCCTGAAACCCAACATGTTCGCCAAGGTGAGCATCCGCTCCGGCAAGGGAGAACCCCGCCTGGTGGTGCCGAGCGAAGCGGTGATCCGCACCGGCAGCCAGGACAGGCTGGTGCTGGCACTGGGGGATGGCAACTTCAAGTCGGTGGCCGTCACCCTGGGCCCCCAGTTTGGTGACAAGGTCGCCATCGACGAGGGGGTCGAAGCCGGTGACAGCATAGTCAGCTCGGCCCAGTTCCTGCTCGACTCCGAATCGGCCATCGATTCGGACTTCCAGCGCATGACGGCGGTGCGTCCCACGCAGGTGTGGACCCAGGGCCAGGTGCAGAACATCGATCTCGCCGGGCGCACCCTCGGCATCTCTCACCAGCCCATCCCCGAGTGGCAGTGGCCCGCCATGGAGATGGACTTCACCGTAGCCGACGGCGTGGACCTCAGCCAGCTGAAACCGGACCAGACCCTGCATCTGCAGGTGGAGCAGGAGGGGGACGAGTACCGCATCATCCAGATCCATGTGGAAGACAAACCGGCCGCGGGCGACGCAATGAAAGGGGCCAAGGACGAGATGTCAGGCATGGAGGGCATGGATCACAGCCAGCACCAGATGGGGGATAAATCATGATCCCGGCCATGCTTCGCTGCCTTGAGTACAAACTCACCCTGCTGCCAGCCCACCGAATGAGAGGAGCCCAGTCATGATCCCTTCCATCATTCGCTGGTCCGTCGGCAACCGCTTTCTGGTGCTGCTATTGACCCTCATGCTCACCGCCTGGGGGCTCTGGTCGGTCAAGCAGACCCCGGTGGACGCCCTGCCGGATCTCTCCGACGTGCAGGTGATCATCAAGACCTCCTACCCGGGCCAGGCGCCCCAGGTGGTGGAAGATCAGGTGACCTACCCGCTCACCACCGCCATGCTGGCGGTGCCGGGGGCGACCACGGTGCGCGGCTACTCCTTCTTCGGCGACTCCTTCGTCTACGTGCTGTTTGACGACAGCACCGACCTCTACTGGGCCCGCGCCCGGGTGCTGGAGTATTTGAGCCAGGTGGCGCCCAATCTGCCCGCCTCCGCTCGCCCCCAGCTCGGCCCCGATGCCACCGGAGTAGGCTGGGTCTACCAGTACGCACTGGTAGACAAAACCGGCAAGCACGACCTGAGCGAGCTCACATCACTGCAGAACTGGTTCCTCAAGTACGAGCTGCAGACGGTGAACGGCGTCTCCGAAGTCGCCACCGTCGGCGGCATGGTGCGCCAGTACCAGGTGCGGGTCGATCCGGACAAGCTGCGTGCCTACGGTATCCCGCTCTCCCTCATCGAGACCGCCATCAAGCAGGGCAACCAGGAGACCGGTGCCTCCGTCATCGAGATGGCGGAAGCGGAGTACATGGTGCGCTCGAATGGCTATTTGAAGAGCGTGGAGGATCTGAAGCAGATTCCGCTTGGCACCAATGTTCGCGGTGCGCCCCTGCTGCTGGGTGACGTGGCGGACGTAGTCACCGGTCCCCAGATGCGGCGCGGTATCGCCGAGCTCAACGGCGAAGGGGAAGTGGTGGGCGGCATCATCGTCATGCGCTATGGCGAGAATGCCCAGCACACCATAGACGGGGTCAAGGCACGGCTGGCCGAGCTCAAATCCAGCCTGCCGGACGGGGTGGAGATCGTCACCGTCTACGATCGCTCCGACCTTATCCAGCGCGCCATCGACAACCTCTCCGGCAAGCTGGTGGAGGAGTTCGCGGTGGTGGTGCTGGTCTGTCTCGCCTTCCTGTTCCACCTGCGCTCGTCGCTGGTGGTGGTCATCACCCTCCCTATCGCGATTCTGACCGCCTTTATCGTGATGCACCTGCAGGGGATCAACGCCAACATCATGTCGCTCGGCGGCATCGCCATCGCCATTGGCGCCATGGTGGACGGGGCCATCGTGATGATAGAGAACGTCCACAAGCACATGGAGCGGGAGCTGCTTACCGACAAGAACCGCTGGCGCATCATCACCGAGGCGAGCATTGAAGTCGGCCCCGCCATCTTCTTCTCCCTGCTCATCATCACCATGAGTTTCCTGCCGGTGTTTGCCCTGGAGGCGCAGGAGGGGCGCATGTTCCATCCGCTGGCCTTCACCAAGACCTATGCCATGGCCGCCGCCGCGGCACTCGCCATCACGCTGGTGCCGGTCATCATGGGCTATTTCATCCGCGGCAAGGTGCTGCCCGAGCAGGCCAACCCCCTCAACCGCTGGCTGAGTCAGGGTTATATCCCGCTGCTCGACGCCGTGCTGGCCCGCCCCAAGACCACGCTCGCCGCCGCCCTGGTGGTCACGATCGCGGGCTTCTGGCCGCTCCAGCACCTGGGCTCCGAGTTCATACCGCCGCTCGATGAGGGGGACATCATGTACATGCCCACCACCGCCGCCAACATCTCGGTGGGCAAGGCGCGGGAGATTTTGCAGCAGACCGACAAGCTCATCCGCACCGTGCCCGAGGTACAGAACGTGTTCGGCAAGGCGGGGCGCGCCGACTCGGCCACCGACCCGGCGGATCTGGTGATGATGGAGACCAGCATCCAGCTCAAGCCCCGGGATCAGTGGCGTCCCGGCATGACCCCGGAAAAGCTCAAAGAAGAATTGGATTCCCTTATCCGCTTCCCCGGCCTCACCAACGCCTGGGTGCCTCCCATCAAGACCCGCATCGACATGCTGGCCACCGGCATCAAGACCCCGGTGGGGATCAAGATTGCCGGGCCCGATCTCAAGGTCATTCAACAACTTGGCCAGCAGCTTGAGCAGATCGTCGGCAAGGTGGAAGGCGCCTCATCGGTCTACGCCGAGCGGGTGGCGGGCGGCCGCTATGTGAAAGTGGACATCGACCGGCTCAAGGCGGCCCGCTATGGCCTCAATATCGCCGACGTGCAGGCGGTGCTCGCCACCGCGGTGGGCGGCATGGAGGTGGGTCAAACCATAGAGGGGCGCGAGCGTTACCCCATCAACCTGCGCTATCCCCAGAGCTATCGCGACTCGGTGGCGAGCCTTGAGCTGCTGCCCTTGGTCACCCCAAGCGGTGCGCGCATCGCCCTGGCGGACGTGGCCCGGGTCTACATCAGCGACGAAGCCCCCATGCTGCGCAGTGAAAACGCGCGCCTCAACGGCTGGGTTTACGTGGACATCCGCGGCCGCGACATCGGCTCCTTCGTGAAGGAGGCCAAGGCCGAGGTGGGCAAGCAGCTGGTGCTGCCATCGGGCTACGCCCTCAGCTGGTCAGGTCAGTACGAATACATGGAGCGGGCCAAGGCGCGACTCACCTACGTGGTGCCGCTCACCGTCGCCATCATAGTGCTGCTGCTCTATCTGGCGTTTCGCCGCTTCCAGGAGGTGCTGCTCATTCTCACCACTCTGCCGCTCGCGGTGGTAGGCGGGATCTGGACCCTCTGGCTGCTCGACTTCAACCTCTCGGTGGCGGTGGGGGTGGGCTTTATCGCCCTGGCCGGGGTGGCGGTGGAGACCGGGGTGCTGATGCTGGTCTACCTCAACCACGCCTGGGACGATCTGGTGGCCGGCGGCAAACCGGACCAGGCCGGCCTGCACCGGGCGGTGATCCACGGCGCCGCCCTGCGCCTGCGCCCCAAGATGATGACAGTAGTTACCATCATCGCCGGCCTGTTGCCCATCATGTGGAGCCAGGGCACCGGCTCCGAGGTGATGCAGCGCATCGCCGCCCCCATGATCGGCGGCATGGTGACGGCGCTGGTGCTGACCCTGCTGGTGCTGCCTGCCGCCTATTACCTGTGGCGTAGCCGCACCCTGAAGACCCTCGACCACACGACTGCGCAGACGGATACGCCCGCTGCCCCCTAATCAACCGGACAACCCAAACAAGGAACCCAAGATGAACTACAAGACGCTGACACTGACCCTGCTGCTGGGCCTTGCCACCCACACCAGCCTGCAAGCTGAAGAGATGATGAGCCATGAAGGCCACGACATGAGCCAGATGGGTGACATGCAGCAGATGGAGGAGATGAAGAAGGGGGTGATGACCAAGGGGATTATCACCCGCATCGATGAGGCAAACGGCAAGGTGGGCATCAAGCACGAGGCCATCGCGAACCTCAAGATGCCCGCCATGACCATGGTGTTCCAGGTGGCCGACCCTGCCCTGCTCAAGGATCTGAAGGTGGGGGATGCGGTGCGCTTCCACGCCGAGAACCCGGCCGGCAAACTCACCGTGACGTCTATCCAGCAGTAAGCCAGGCTGCTTCAATAAAAGACGGCGGGATCATCCCGCCGTTTTCTTTTGCTGCGCCATTCTCCGGCTACTGCGCTTACCCGTTCGGATAGGCGCTGGCGATATTGCCCTGCGAGATCATCATCAGCTGGGCCGAGATGTCCTGCAGCACATAGAGGTCGCGGCGGCGGGTCCAGGGTTGATCGGATTGCTCGTCATACCAGACGGGCAGTTCGATCCCCTCCGGGGCGTGGCTCTCCACCTTGCGGGCCCGGCAGGTCATGATGCAGCGCTTGACGTGGTCGCGATGACCGATAACGGCCGCCGTACCGAGGGCGGCGGCATCCCCGCCGGCATAATCCCTGATGATGGCTTCCACCACCCCGTCCGTGCTGAGGTAAACCAGCTTGCCTTCATTATCCCAGTAAGGCTCGATGGAGATGACGTCCCGTGCCGGAATGTCCGGATAACGGGCCGAGTCGAGGAAGCGGGCGATCTCCCACTGTACGTACATGGGCACCGGCTTTTGCCGATAGAGGGCCGCGCAGCAGGCGGCCAGCGCCTCGTTCATGGGGCCAGGCTCGGCCAGTTCATCCGGGTTGCCCGAGGCATTGGGACGATTGCCGAAGGCAAAAGCGATCACGCAGTGGACGCCGTCGATGGCGACCAGGGAGGGGGTCATATTGAAACAGGCCTCTTCGAGGAAGGGCGCCAGTTTGGCGGCCGTCTGCTCATCGTGCAGTTCGGCGCTCAGCCGGGCGGTCAGGGTGGTGCGAAAATCGGTCGCACTCCCCTGGCTCTCATTGCTGCTGTTGCAACCGGCGAGGGTCGCGACCACGGGGGCACTCAACAACCCTAGGGTGACTCTGCGTCTGTGTTTGTCCATAACGGCTCCTTTTTGCTGACAGCCACGGCTGACAGTCAACCCGTGGCAGCCCATACCGTACGGAAAAAACAGGGCGAGAAAAGTCAGAAAAGAGAGCAGAGGAGCGTAACGTGCAGAGCCTCACACTTCCCGGGCAATTCGCAAGCAATTCCTTTTGATTCAAATGGTTGTAAAAATAAACAACGGGGGCGGCGCCGTCTCGCCAGCCCCCGTGAAGCAGCCGTGCAATCAGCCGCGGATATGGTCGATAAAGGCGTCGATCTGCTCGCGGCCACAGGCCGGGTTCATGAAGACCGCCTTCTCACCGGCAATGTAGGAGTATTTGCCGCGGGCATCGTAGTCGGAGTGGGCGATGGCCTCCACCCAGTTGGTGTAGAGCCCCACCTTGCCACGCCCGGTAAAGAGGCTGCGATGGTAGTCGGTGTTGCGCTGCAGGCGCGCCTTGTAGGCGGGGTCCGTGTTGCGCGCCAGCTCGAAGGCGAACTCGGCCTCCGGATCGCTTACCCACTCGGGGTTGTAGATCTTGAAGCCCACGCTCGGCCCCTGATTCTCCTGCGCCACCAGCTTGACGTTGCCGAGCTGGCTTAACCGGAAGCGGAAGTAGTTGGCGTTTTGCAGGCAGTGGGCCAGCACGGTGCGATACCCCTCGACCCCCAGGTAGTTGAGGGCCGCATAGGCACCAAACAGGCCGCTCGCCCCGCGGGAACACTCGATGGTGGACTGCAGGTGGGTCTGACCCTGAATGTCCCGCTCGAAGTAGGAGAAGTTCTCCGGGTCGTTCTCCATCGCCTTGAGGTCGTCCTGCTCTTTTATCATCACCAGGCTGGATGTGTAGGGCACATAGCCCCACTTCTGGAAGTCGACGGTGAAGGAGTCGGCGTATTTGAGCTCGGCGAAGCGGCTCACGTTGCGCTCGATACCGGCGAGGGTGGCTGCATTGATGGCGAGCGGGTTGGCGGCAAAGTCGTAATCCAGGAAGAAGATCATCGACCAGCCGATGGCGGCGTCCACGTGGATGTGGGGCTTGACCGCCACCTCGAAGCGCTCGCAGAGGCGATCCCGCAGCGCCACCACGGGTTTCACCCGATCCACCCCGAAGGTATCGGTGGTGCCCATGGTGAGCATGATGGTGGGCACCACGTGCTTGAGGGCAAAGCAGGCGGTCAGGGTGCGCTCCAGGTGGTCGAGATCGATGTCGTTGTTCTCGCCCACCTGGATGCGGATGGTCTTGTTCTCGATGTCCACCCCGAGCAGGGAGAGGTTGGTGATGTTGGAGTAGTGGCCGCCCTGGGAGTTGATGATGCGGTAATCCTGATAGTGGCCGAGCCCCTTGTGCTTGGCCTCGGGCAGGCTCTTGCGAATGCCGAGCAGGTAGCCATAGAGGTTACAGAAGGTCCCCCCCTGGGTGAAGATGCCGGTGGCGCGGGCCGGATCGTAACCCGCCAGCAGCGCAATCTGGCGCACCACCTTCTTCTCCAGCTCCTCGGCCACCCCGGCATACTCGGAGTAGACCAGGTTGGGGTTGGCGAGGATCCCCATCTGGGCGCCATAGATGGCGGGATCCGCCGACATGGTGACCACGTTCTCGACGCTGGAGGGGTTCTCCCAGTCTTTGGACAGGGCGCCGGCAAACAGCAGCTCCGCCATGGGCTCGCCCGGCGTGCGCATGGCTTGCGGCACCGGCATGGTCTCGCACAAGTCGGCGAGGCGGGCGCGGCCATCCGGCCAGGCGTTCAGCCGCGCCGATGGCGCCAGACCACGGGCGCGAAACTCGTTGAGGGTGGCAAAACCGGGTTCACGAAAGACCGGCCAGAGATCGGGGTTGCGCGAGAAGAAGTTGGCTTTGACTGTGGCAAAACGACGTTCGAATTCGGGGTGGATGGCGTTGACGCCTTCATCTTTCAAATAGACCAAGTCACTCATTTTTATACCATTAGTACAGCAAATGTGCTGCCCTTATACGCCTGGGTCACCGTTTGAAACAGTGACAATATCTAATGGCCTCCCCTACTTTTTGTCATGCATGAGGGCGTACGGTGGCTGGCAAAAAGGCGCCTTTCGGGCGCCTCTTTTGATTTTGTGATCCACCCGCCCCAACGGCGAGAAAAGCGTCAGCGCAGCGATGCCAGCAACCAGCGCGAGAACGCCTCCAGCTCGCTCTGCAGGGCCGGAAACTCGCCGCGCCACTGGCGCAGCAGCTCATCGATGGCCTCCACCTGATAAGCCACCCCGGGCAAGCGCGCGGCCAGCGCATCCAGCGGCGCCGGCTCCAGGCTGTCGCTGAAGATCTGCGCCCGCCCTATCACCCCCTTTTCCACATCGAAGTGCAGCTCCACCCCGCCCCAGCCGAAGCGCTCGTCCAGCTGATGGGTAAACGCCGGGGCATGGCCGAAGTTCCACTCCCAGCTGCGCTGGCGGGCGAAGGTCTCGGCAAAGCCGGGCAACTCTGGCAGCCGCTCGGGGGAGATATGCTCGGGTTGTACCCGCTCACCGTAGTGGCTGAAAAAGGCCTCCTGCAGCGCCTCGCTCACCCCTTGATGGTCGATGCCCGGCAACAGCTCGCCGAGGTTGGCTACCCGGCTGCGCACCGAACTGATCCCCTTGGCGGCCAGCTTCTTGGGATCGGGATTGAGGTAGTGGGCGAGCCGGCCGAGGTCTGCGTCCAGCAGCAGGGTGCCGTGGTGAAAGCCGCGATCATGGGTCTCCCGATAGGCCGAGCCCGACACCTTGCGCTCCCCGTCCGGGGTCGCCACCGATGTGGTCAACGAGGTGATGTCGGGCAATGCCCAGTTCGGGATCAGCGGCAGCGATCTGCTGCTGGCCCGCGCCAGCGGCCAACCCATAGTGGTGCTGGCCTCCATGTTGCAGCACTCGCCACTGGTGCTGCTCACCCTGGAACGACCCGACATTCGCCAGCCGGCGGATCTGGCGGGCAAGCGGCTGATGCTGGAACCCGGCTCCCAGGAGCTGCAGATCTACCTCAATCGCCATACGCCACCGGGCAGCTGGACCAAACTGCCCTACCGGCAGGGTTTGAAGGCCCTGCTGGCGGGAAAGACGGATGCCATCAGTGCCTACAGCACGACGGAACCCTTCTACCTGACCAAGATGGGCATCCCCTACCGGGTGTTCTCCCCCCGCAGCATCGACTTCGACTTCTATGGTGACAACCTGTTCACCTCGGAGCGCGAGTTGAACAGCCGGCCGGAACGGGTCTATGCCTTCCAGCAGGCCACGCTCAAGGGGTGGCGCTACGCCATGGACAACCCGGCCGAGATGATCGACTGGATCATGACCAAGTACCCTAGCGGCGCCGGGCGTGACCTGCTGCAGTTCGAGGCCGACACCACCCGGACGCTGATGCAGCCCGATCTGGTCGAGCCCGGCTACATGCAGCCGGAGCGCTGGCAGCAGATCGCCAGGAACTACCTCGATGCCGGCCTGCTGTCGGCCCTGCCCGACCTGGAGCACTTCCTCTACAACCCGGACCGGGAGCGGATCCGCCAGCAGCGCCAACTGCTCGACAAGAGCGTGGCGGTGGCCATGTTGATCACCCTCTCCCTGCTGACCCTGCTCGGTATCTTCTGCTACCTCTATCTGCGTCTGCGCCAGGAGGCGCACGGCCGACAGCGACTGACCCGCGAGCTGGCCCAGAGCGAGCAGCACTACCGTTTCGTGGCGGAGAACAGTGCTGACGTCATCTGGACCATGGACACCACCACCCTGCGCTTTCGCTATGTCAGCCCCGCCATCCAGCCGCTCAGCGGTTACGACCCCACCGATGTGCTCACCCTCCCCCTCAAGCAGCTGATCCCGGAGACATCCAGAAAACAGCTGCGCGCCGAGCTGAGCGGCTCCCTCGCCGCCTGGCAACGCGGCGATCACGAGCAGACCCGCTGCGTCATTCGTACCCAGCTGCGTCACAAGGAGGGACATCTGGTGGCCACCGAGACCATCACCACCCTGCACGGCAACGAGCAGGGCCAACCTGATGCGATCCTGGGGGTCACCCGCGACATCACGGAGCGGGCCGCCAGGGAGGAGATGATGCGCCGGCTCGCCTTCTACGACCCCCTCACCAACCTGCCCAACCGCCGGCTGCTGCAACAGCGGTTGAAAGAGGTCATGGCAGGCAAGACTGCCCAGCTGGCCCTGCTGTTCGTCGATCTCGACCACTTCAAACCGATCAACGACACCTTCGGCCACGAGACAGGTGACGTGCTGCTCAACATGGTGGCCGAGCGGATGCGCCACTGCGTGCGGGATCGGGATCTGGTGGCCCGCCTAGGTGGGGACGAATTCGTGATCCTGCTGCCCAACACAGGGGACGAGGCACTGACGGTGGCCGATCACCTGCACCAGAGTCTGCGCCATCCGTTTCGCATAGATGAGGAGCAGGAGCTGCGCATCTCCAGCAGCATAGGAGTAGCCCTCTACCCGGAGCACGGCACCGACCCCAAGACCCTGATGCACCACGCCGATCAGGCCATGTATCAGGCCATGTATCAGGCCAAGGGACGAGGGCGCGGCCGGGTCTGCCTCTATGCTGCCGGGCTGGATCCGGAACAGGGTTCGCTGGTGTGGCAGAGCAGCCAGGAGTGCGGCCATCCCCGCATCGATGCCGAACATCGCCAGCTGTTCGTGCTGACCAATCGGCTGCTGGAGCACATGAAGGATCAGCAGGAGCACCCGGCCCAGTTTCTGGAGTGCATGGAGAACCTGTTCGACGTGGCACGTCACCACTTCACCTTCGAGGAGCTGGTGCTGGCCGAGCTGGGTTACCCCGAGCTTGCCAACCACCGGCAAGACCACCAGCTGCTGCTGCAAAAGGCCGACCAGCTGATGACCGCCGCCAGGGCGGGCACCCTTGGCAACGACGAGTTGCTCAACTTCATCATTCAGGAGCTGGTGGTCGGCCATATGAGCCAGGCCGACCGGCGCTACTTCCCGCTGATGAAGGGGCGCTGAGCCCCGCCAGCCGGCGCATCTCCTCCCTGAACGTGTGAAACGAGAAGGGCCACCCGGGTGGCCCTTCTGTCATTGTGCGCCCGGCGCGTCTGCCGTGCTCCCCGACCGGTGCGACAGCAGGCTGTAGTAGAGCAGCGGGATCACCACCAGGGTGAGCAGGGTGGAGACCAGGATCCCGAAGATGAGGCTGATGGCCAGCCCGTTGAAGATGGGGTCATCCAGGATGAACAGGGCCCCTATCATGGCCGCCAGCGCCGTCAGCAGGATGGGCTTGGCCCGCACCTGCGCCGCCGCCATTACCGCCTGCTCGAACGCCACGCCAGCACCTCGCTGCTGCTCGATGAAATCCACCAGCAGTATGCTGTTGCGCACTATAATCCCGGCCAGGGCGATCATCCCGATCATCGAGGTGGCGGTGAACTGGGCCCCCAGCAGAGCGTGACCCGGCATCACCCCGATGAGGGTGAGCGGAATGGGGGCCATGATGATGAGCGGCACCAGATAGGAGCGGAACTGGGCCACCACCAGCAGGTAGATGAGGATCATCCCCACTCCGTAGGCGATCCCCATGTCGCGGAAGGTCTCGTAGGTGATTTTCCACTCCCCGTCCCACAACAGCGCCACCTCCCCCAATTTACCCGGCTGCTGCACGTAATACTGGGGCAGCTCGATGCCGGCACCGGCGGCAAACATGCCGTAGAGGGGGCTGTCAGCATGGCCCCCCATGTCGGCCACCACCATCACCATGGACTGCATGTTCTTGTGCATGATGTAGCTGGGGGCCAGCTCGTCACGGCGGCTCACCAGCTCGGATACCCGGATGAGCTGGCCGCTCTGGCTGCGCACCTTGAGCGCCAGGATGCCGGCCAGATCCCGCTTGTCGCCAGGGGCGAGCTCGACACGGATCGGTACCGGGTACTTGGCCCCCTGACCGTGCAACCAGCTGGCATCCTGATAGCCCACGCCCCCGTTGAGGGTCGCCACCAGATCGCCGAGATCGACCCCGAAACGGGCCGCCTTGCTGCGATCCACCACCAGCCGCCACTTGGGTTGAGAGTCGGTCAGATAGATGTCCACATCCACCAGGTCCGCCGTGGCCACAAAGCGGGCCTCTACGGCGCGAGCGGCCGCTTCACGGGCAGCAGGCGTCGGGCCATACACCTCGGCGACGATGGGTGACCAGACCGGCGGGCCGGGGGGCACCTCCACCACTTTCAGGTTGCCGCCGGCTGCGGATGCGATGGCCTGCAAGGGGGCGCGCACCGATTGGGCAATCTGGTGGCTGCTGCGATGGCGATCGTGTTTGTCTACCAGATTGACCTGAATATCCCCCACATTGGCGCCGCTGCGAATAAAGTAGTGGCGCACCAGCCCGTTGAAGTTGATGGGGGCGGCGCTGCCGGCGTAGATCTGGTAATCCTTCACCTCGGGCACCTTGGCGAGTTCCCGTCCCACCGCCAGCAGGGTGCGCTCGGTCTGCTCCAGGGTCGCCCCCTCCGGCATGTCGAGCACCAGCTGGAATTCCGACTTGTTGTCGAAGGGGAGCATCTTGAGCACCACCCACTGCACCATGGGCATGGCGGCGGCGCCCGCCACCAGCAGCAGGATGACCAGCCAGAGCTTGCGTCTCGCGCTCCTGGCGCCGTCCCCCATCAGGAAGGGGGTCATCAGCCGCTGGAAGAGCCCGGCCCTGGCCTCGCCATGGGCTGCATGTCCCTCGCTCTTGAGCAGGTGATTGGCCAGCCAGGGGGAGAAGATAAAGGCCACCAGCAGGGAGATGAGCATCCCCATGCTGGCATTGATGGGGATGGGGCTCATGTAGGGACCCATCAGGCCGCTGACAAAGGCCATGGGCAGCAGGGCCGCGATCACGGTCAGGGTCGCCAGTATGGTCGGCCCCCCCACCTCGTCTACCGCTCCCGGAATAAGCGCCTTGAGGGAGCCCTTGCCAAGGCCGCGATGGCGGTGGATGTTCTCCACCACCACGATGGCATCATCCACCAGGATGCCGATGGAGAAGATCAGCGCAAACAGCGACACCCGGTTGAGGGTAAAGCCCCACGCCCAGCTGGCAAACAGGGTCAGCGCCAGGGTGATGATGATGGCCACCCCCACCACCAGCGCCTCGCGCCAGCCCATGCTCACCAGCACCAGCAGCACCACCGCCGTGGTGGCAAAAATCAGCTTGCCGATGAGGGTGTTGGATTTGGTCTCGGCGGTGACGCCATAGTCACGGGTCACCGTCACCTCGACCCCGGCCGGGATGAGGCGATTCCTGAGGCTCTCGACCCGGGCCTCCACCCGCTTGGCCACCTCCACCGCGTTCTGCCCGGGCTGTTTGCCGATGGCCAGGGTCACTGCCGGATAGCTGTGATCCCCCTGCCCCATCCAGCTGCGCTGCACCGGGGTCTCCTCCCCAAGGGACACCCGGGCCACCTCGCCGAGGTAGACCGGCTTGCCATCATGCAGGCCCACCACCAGCTCGCGGGCCTCCTGCTCGCTTTGCAGGAACTGCCCCACCTGCACCTTGATCTCCCGATTATCCTGCTCCACGGCCTGCTCGCTACCCACCTGATTGGCGGCGGCGAGCCGCTGATTCAGCTCGCTCCAGCTGATGCCATCGGCGCTGAGGGCCGCCGGGTCCGGCATCACCCGCAGCACGGCGCGCTGGCCACCCAGGCTGTAGATATCGCGGGTACCGGGCAGGCGCTTGAGTTCGGTCTCCAGCTCGTGGGCAACCCGGGTCAGCTCGGCGGCCCCCAGCTGCTTGCTCCAGAGCGTCAGGCTGACGATGGGCACATCGTCGATGCCTCGAGGTTTTACCAGCGGCTGACCAACGCCGATCCCCTGGGGCAGCCAGTCGCGGTTCGAGTCGAGCTGGTTGTTGAGATCGACGATGGCCTGCTCGCGGCTCACCCCCACCTTGAACACCACCACCAGCAGGGCGCCGTCCGGGCGAGAAAAGGAGTAGAGGGTATCAATACCCTTTATCTGGGAGACCACCTGCTCGGCAGGGGTGGTGACGAGGGATTCGACCTCGGCCGGGCTGGCGCCCGGGAAGGGGATATAGACGTCGGCGAAGGTGACATCGATCTGCGGCTCCTCCTCCTTGGGGGTCACCAACACCGCAAAGAGACCGAGCAAGAGCCCCACCAGCGCCAGTAGCGGGGTGATGGCCGAGCCCTGAAACAGCGCCGCCAGCCGGCCGGCCGCCCCCAGATTGCCTTTGTTGCCGTGAGCGTCGTTACTCATGGGTCACCGCCTGCTGGCGCGCCCAGCCATCCGCCGCTATCTGATCGCCGCTCTGGATGCCCGCCAGGATCTCGCACTGCGCCGCCTCGCAATGGCCGACCCGCACCGGCGTCAGCACCCAGCCATCCCCTTCCTTCAGATAGAGACCGCTGAACTCACCCTGCCTGAGCAGGGCCTGCTCCGGCACTTGCAGCAGCTGGCGTTCGCCCTGCTTGAGTTGCACCTTGAGCCACATGCCGGGCAGCACCCCCGCCGTGCTCGGCGGCAGATCGAGGCGCAACCTGAAGGCGTGGCTCTGGCTGTCTGCATAGTTGAAACGGGTGGCCTTGACGGGAGCGATGGCCCTGCCATCCGGCAGCAGCACCTGCACATCAGCTGGCTGACTGGCAAGTGCGAGCGCGGACTGGGGCAGCTCCACCTCCACCCGCAGGGCATCAAGGGAGAAGCCGGAGAGCAGCGGGGTGCCGGGGGCCACCGTCTCCCCCAGCTCCACCAGCCGCTTGGTGACGACCCCGGCGTAGGGGGCGAGGATACGGGTATAGCCGTAGGCCTCCCGAGCCTGGGTGAGGGCGGCCTCGGCGGCGTTCACCTCGGCGCGGGCAGATCTGTCGGTCGCCAGGGCGCTGTCGAGCTGGGCGCGGGTGATCACCCCCTTGGCGATGAGGGCCTGGAAGCGGGCGAGCTGGCGCTCGGCCTCCACCTGCTGGGCCTGGGCCCGGGCCAGCCGCGCCTCGGCACCGGTGACGGCGGCAAACTGCTCCTTGCCGCTGATCTCGAGCAGAGGCTGTCCGGCCACCACCTCATCGTTCACATCCACCAGCATGCGGGAGACCCGACCGCCGGTCTGGGCTGCCACCGTTCCCTGATGGATGGCGCTGACGGTACCATCCAGAGTGAGCCAGTCGGTCACCTGACCGGGAGCCAGGGTCAGAGTCGCCTCGCCATGCGTCTCGGCAGACCATGCCGTCGACAGCGTCATGGGAGAGACAAGCGCAGATGTCACGGCCAGCAGGATGGCCCCCGGCAAGCGGATCGGTTCCATGATAGTCCTCCTTCCCCGGCAGCGGGGGCAATCCATTCAGGCGGAGCGGGGGTGGCCGCGCTTCTCCCGCACCTTCACCAGGACCCGATCAACCAGCAAGATCCCGGCCACCATGGCGGCTACGAACAACAATATCATGGGCTGGCCGCTGGAAATGAGACTCAAAGCAGGACCCGGGCAGATACCGACCAATCCCCAACCTAGGCCGAACAGAGCAGATCCCCCGATGAGGCGGCGATCCAGCTTGGGGGCGGGCACCACAGCCATGGGCTCTCCCAGCAGACTCACGCGCCGCGGCTTCACCAGCAGAAAGTAACCCGGCATGAAGACCAGCAGGGCGCCCCCCATCACGAACCCCAGACTGGGATCCCAAGCACCGGCCAGATCGAGAAAACCGGTGACCCGGGCGGGGTCTATCATGCCGGAGATGGCCAGGCCCAGACCAAACAGCAAACCGGCGAGCAAACTTGTCAACAAGGTCATTGCAATAGCCTTCTAGAAGAGATGATGAGTCAGCAACACGGTCAGTACACCGGTGGCCATGAAGGTGAGGGTCGCGACGATGGAGCGCACGGAGAGCCGCCCCATGCCGCAGATGCCGTGGCCGCTGGTGCAGCCATTGCCAAGGCGGGTACCAATGCCGACCAGCAGCCCGGCCAGCAGCACAACGGGCCAGGCGGGCAGCGCGGTGAATGCAGGCATGCTGGCCCAACCCAGCGTCAGTGCCAGCCAGGCCCCCGCTCCCAGCCCCAGCAGGAAGAGCAGCCGCCAGGATGCCTTGCGTTGCAGCGCACCGGCCAGAATGCCGCTGATCCCGGCCACCCGGCCGTTGCACAACATCAGGATCAGGGCTGCTAGCCCCACCAGCATGCCGCCCCCCAGTGAGAGCAGCCATTGGCTTTCCATCATCAAGATTCCTTATTTTCTGAGTGACAAAAATGGGTGTGCAGCGCCGCCAGCACATCGACGGCCGCCTCGCTCACCAGCGAGTAGTAGATCTGCTGGGAGACCTTGCGTGAGCGGACAAGGCCCTGGCGCTTCAATACCGACAGTTGCTGGGAGAAGGCCGACTGGCCGAGCTGGCTGCGGGCCAGCAGCTCCCCGACTCCCTTCTCCCCCTCCACCAGCTGACAGAGCACCATCAGCCGCTCAGGGTGAGCCAGCGCCTTGAGCAGGGAGGCGGCGGCCGTCGCGTGTCTGTTCATCTCGTCGAATTGGCTCATGGGAGTAAATTAGCAATTGCTGATATTTGGTTCTATTGTATAAAGTGACACTAAATTAGCAATATCTAAATTAAATAAGGAGAAGGTCATGACAGTAGAAAACGGAGTAAGAG
>NZ_NEVB01000045.1:0-7748 GCF_002259925.1 Aeromonas sp. A35_P
CTGCTGCATACAGTGAATGCGGAGCATGGTATCGAGTGGGTAGGGACGACGCCCGTTACCAGCTTTGGGATAGACGGGTTCGATGACCCCCAGCATCCTTGGCCATGGGAGCACAGCCTCCATGCGAGCCAAGAATATCTCTTTACGGGTTTTACGGCGTTTGCCATTGAACTCGCAGTCCGCGAAGGTGAGCTGGTGACTCATGCTGAACCTCATCCCTGATGCCAAGTGGGGTTCATGATCTCACATCAAGGACTTGTTCGCACTTTCCTTTGTAGCGGTTGCCGAAGGGCAGGAAGATGAGGTTGGCGGCGGAAACCCCGTAGATGGTGGCGATGAAGGCCACCGCAATGGCGCCCCCCAGCTTGTCCGGGGCATCCAGCAGGCCCATGGCGTGAATGAGGCCAAATACCGCCCCCACTATCCCCATGGTCGGGCAGTAGCCCCCCATGGCCTCATAGAACTTGACGGTCTGCTCGAGATCTTCCTGTTCGAACTCGATCTCGTTCTCCAGCACCTCGTGGATCTTGGTCTTCTCGTAGCCATCGACCATCATCTGTACCCCCTTTTGCAGGAAGGGATCCTTGATATCGTCGATCATCCCTTCCAGGGCCAGCATGCCGCTGCGCCTGGCATTGCCCGCCAGGGTCTCCAGCAGTTCGGCCTGCTCCTGCATGTCGAGCTTGAGAGGGGTCAGCAGCCATTTGAAACGCTTGAGGGTGCTGCCAACGACGGAGAAGGGAAACTGGGTCAGGGCGGCACCGACAGTACCACCGATCACGATGAGGAAGGCGGGCAGATCGAGCAGGGCACTGGGGTGGCCCCCCTCGATCATGTTGCCACCCAGAATGGCGATCAATGCCAGGACCAGGCCGATTAAGCTCATTTATTACGCATCCCTGAAGATTGATAATGGCTAGTGTAGCTACTTAAGTATCAGTTTTTCAAAATGATATCCAATCGCTGAGCAATAACGTGCGTCAGCGTCAGCTGCCGCCTGGGAGAGGTGTTTTCCGGCTGAAAAGGGGGGCGCTACCAAGGTGGACGTTGCTGCCAGCAGAGGGAATTTGGCGGTGCTGTGGTCTTGCGTTTGAGGCGCTTGGCTGCAGAGGCGAGCTGGCGGCAGAATGTCACAATCAGCCATCAGGCTGGCCGTTCAAATGGGCGGTGAGATCGTCGCACCATGGGACGGGTCATAGCCAGCAGGGCTGTCTGGAGGATAGATAGAGGCTGCCGGCCTGCTCGATGCTGGGTGAGAGGGCCGCTTTCGTCAGAGCCTGAAAGCAAAAAACCGACCATCAGGTCGGTTTTTTAAATTTGGCGGTGAGGGAGGGATGATTCGCCACTGCGTGGCTCACCCCTTCGGGGCGGCCTGCGGCCGTTCATCGCAGCAAGCTGCTCTGCTCGAACCCGGCGAGGGTTCTCACCCTCCCTCCTCGACATGAGCTGATAATTCTTCCCCAAAGCAAAAAAACCGACCATCAGGTCGGTTTTAACATCAGAGGATGGGTCGGGATTGACTCGCACCGTCCCTGGCGCTCGCCCTGCGGGCGGCCTCTGGCCGTCCAGGCAGGCTGTCCTGCCCGCCTGTCGAACCAGGGCCCGAACCAAGCCACCCGTCACCGGATAAAACAAAAGGGCCTGTCTTTCGACAGGCCCTTTTGTTTTATTTGGCGGTGAGGGAGGGATTCGAACCCTCGATACGTTGCCGTATACACACTTTCCAGGCGTGCTCCTTCAGCCACTCGGACACCTCACCAAATTTTTGTCTGTTGTTTAGCGTGCTCAGCCAGCACGTCGTTCGTTGCGCAGTTGCGCTGGAACGGGGCGTAATTTAGGGGAAAGGGCTGCCGGGGTCAACCACTTTTCCCCTTATTTTTCATAATCTTTATCGAATGCCTATCCCTTGAACAGAATGCCGGTTTTTTAATCCTGTTCAGGGCTTGTCGAGGATGATCAGGCTGTCCGGCAGCTCGTTCTGGTCCCGGGTGGCGGGGAAGGCGTCAGTCAGAATGGCACTGGTCCGCTCGATGCATTCGAGGAAACCCTGCTCCACCTCCTTATTGCGCACCCGGCGGGTGAAGTCATCGATGATCTCCTGCCACTGGGCGTTGTCGATGTGCTGGGCAATGCCGTCATCCACCAGGATCTCCACGTAATGCTCGGCCACCGAGACGAAGATCAGCACCCCCAGCCGATCCCGGGTGCGGTGCAGCCCCTGCTCGACAAACTGCAGTCGTGCCATCAGGGCGGCCCTGTGCTGACGAACCTGTTTCGGGATCAGGTACATCTTGATGGGGGTCCAGTGGAACAGGATGCTCAGCACCAGCCAGACCGACCACTGCACCAGCAGGATCTCGTACCAGCCGAGCCAGAAGCCGAGCTCGAACACCAGCAGGGGGGTCAGCATGGCCAGCAGGGCCGCCCACAGGGTGGGGATGTAGCGATAGCCGTCGCTGGCGGGAGCCAGCACGGTCACCAGCTCGGCATCGGTTGCCTGCTCCGCCTGCTTGACCCTGGCCTGCAACGTGTGAAAGAACTGTTTCGAAATCATGTGTCGTCTCTTAATCCCTGTTACCAACCACCGGAAGCACCGCCGCCGCCAAAACTGCCGCCCCCTCCGCTGAAACCACCGCCACCACCAAAGCCGCCGCCGGAGCGACCGGCACCGAAGCCACCGGCGAGGTAGGCGGCACGACGCCGGCCCCCTCGACCACCACCGCCGCCACCGCCACGCAGGTTGTGCAGCACGATCATCACAATCACCATCAGGATGAACAACCAGGGGCCGCCCAGCTTGTCCTTGCTGGCGTTGTCTACCGGTTTGTACTCGCCCGCCAGCGCCTGCATGATCGCCTGGCTGCCAGCCACCACCCCGGCCACCATGTCGCCGCGCTTGAACGCGGGCAGGATCCGGGTCTGGATGATGTTGGCGGCGATGGCATCGGGCAGGGCCCCTTCCAGTCCGTAGCCCACCTCGATACGCACCTTGCGCTCATCCTGGGCGATCAAGAGCAGTACGCCGTTGTCCTTGCCTTTCTGGCCGATCCCCCAGTGGCGGCCGAGCTGATAGCCGTACTCTTCGATGGTATCGCCCGCCAGCGTGTCGATGGAGACCACCACCAGCTGGATACCGCTGCGCTTCTCGAATGCCGCCAGCTGCTGGGTGAGCTGGTGGGCCTGCTTGCGGGACATCAGGTTGGCCTCGTCCACCACCCGTCCGCTCAGGGCTGGGAAGGTGGGGGCGGCGGACACCACCGCCGTCCACAACAGCAGGCAGGGCAGCAGGGCACGGATCACGAGGTTCATTGGAAGCTGACCTTGGGCGCCTCATCAGCACCGGGCTTGGCGCTGAACGTGGGTTTGGCCTCCAGATCCGAGTAGAGCAGCTTGGACCAGATGACGCCCGGGAAGGTGCGGATCTCGGTATTGAATTGGCGCACCGCCTCTATGTAGTCACGCCGCGCCACCGAGATGCGATTCTCGGTGCCTTCCAGCTGGGCCTGCAGGGTGAGGAACTGCTGGTCGGCCTTGAGCTCGGGATAGCGCTCGACCACCACCATCAAGCGGGAGAGGGCGCCGGAGAGCTGGTTCTGGGCCGCTTCAAACTCCTTGAGCTGGGCAGGATCGCTCACCTGCAGGCTGCCGACCCGGGCTCTGGCATCGGTCACCGCCTTGAGGGTCTCCTGCTCGTGGCTGGCGTAGCCCTTGACGGTGGCCACCAGATTGGGGACCAGATCGGCGCGGCGCTGATACTGGTTCTCGACCTGGCCCCAGCTCGCCTTGACCTGCTCATCCAGGGTGGGAATGTTGTTCATGCCGCAACCGGTCAGGCCCAGCAGCAGGGTCATAACCAACAGGGACTGGGTTGCCCTCTGCCAGAGTGAAGTGCCCATCTTGTTGTTCTCCATTGATATTTTTTGCAGATAACGGCTCACCATACCAGCTTGTGGTCAACCGCCACAACGGGCGGGCAGTCTGGGTTTGTGATAAGCCATCGAAACCTTGGGCAGTTGTGGCTTGTCCTTGAGCCAGGAGGCCAGCTCGGCACCGCAGCCGTTGCCGGGCGGGATCGGGGCCTGGGGTTGGCAATCCGGGCTGTCGGCCGGGCAGCGCAGGCGCACATGAAAGTGGCTGAAGTGGCCGACCCAGGGGCGCAGTTTGCCGACCCAGGGCTCATCGGCTGCTCTTTTGCATACCTCGGCCTTGAGCGCCGGGTTGATGAAGATGCGGGCCACCTCGGGCTTGCTGGCCGCCAGGCGCAGCAGATTGAGCTGCTGGGGGCCGAAGCGTCCGGGCAGCACCCGGTAGCTGGGTTCGTCGATCAGGGCCCACTCCTTGGGGGCATCCTGCTCCCAGCGGGAGATGGGCTGGTTGGCCATGCGAAACCAGATGTCGGCATCGAGGCCGGTCTGATGGCTGCGATGGCCGGAGGTGAACGGGCCGCCGTGGGCCATGGCGAGATCGGCGATGTAGAGATCCGGCATGCCGGCCAAGCGGGTCTGGTTGGCCAGGGTGGTGAGGTAGGCGATGAGCTCGGGGTGGCCGTAGTAGCGCAGTCGCTTGGTGCGGATCACCTGATAGCCGGGGCCGCTCAGCGGCAGCGCCACCCCGTTCTTGAGGCAGCCGGCGGAGTAGCCGCCAATGGCCTCGGCCTGGCGAGGGTGAGGTTCGGCAAGAAAGGCACTGGCCATGAAAAGCAGGGTAGTGGCAAGCATGAGACTCCCGACAAGCGTGCAAATGGACTCAGATGGGGGAATCATATCAAGAGTGCGGCGAAGCCGTCATCCAGCCGGCGGCACGGGTTGCATCCTGCGGGGTGGCTCGCGCACAATGCGCGACAAAAATGGCGCGCCCAAGGCGTCTATGGACAAGGAGAGATGAATGAAGGTCAGTGAGCTGGTGAACAAAACGGGGCTGGTCTGGCTGATGCCCCCCGCCCGCCGTTTCTATCCGGTGATGGCGGTTTTGCTGCTGGCGAGCCTGCTCACCGTGCTGGCCGCCATCGGTCTGGGTTATCCACAGATGGGGCTGCTGCCCTGGGTCGGGCTGGTGTTCGGCGGTATCGTGCTGCTAATGATGGTGCTGCCCCGCAGCTGGCAGCGCTGGCGGCTGGCGGAGCTGGCCTGGGACGAGACCCACCTCTATCTGCTCAATGGCAGCAACGATCAGGCGCTGGCGCTGCCCAGGGCGGCATTGGTCGGGGTCGAGCGGGATCGCAAGGTGGGCCACAATGGTCAGTGGCTGGCCTTCAGCCTGGATCTGGCGCTCGATGAAGAACAGCTGGCCGCCGCCACCGCGCTGATGGGGCTCGGCCGCGAGGGAACCCACGCCGTGGCGCCCGGCATCTATCGTTTCGGCTTTAAGCGGGCCTGGCATGGCCGGCGTACGCTGCAGGGGCTGCTGGACGCCCTGCTCCCCATATGAGCTGACTATTTTCTCGACAATCTTTGCCAAAGCTCAGATACTGCCAATGACTCGAATTGATCTTGTCCGCTCTGTTCGCCCAACAGATCAATGAGTTGAGTGAACGGAGCGGGGAAGTGCCCGGACACGACGTCCCGGCAGGTCCGGCATGGGGGGTGTGCCCTTACCTTTGTGTTGGTGATTGGATAGAGAAGGCACCTTGAATCGAGAGTGGATGGCATGAAGATTTACGTAGGTAATCTGTCGTACCGGATGACGGCCGACGAACTGAAAAGCGTGTTCAGCCAATTTGGGCAGGTAGACAAGGTCGATATCATCATCGATCGCGATACCGGTCAGTCCAAGGGGTTTGGCTTCATTGAAATGCCTGTCAATGGCGAGGCCGAAAAAGCCATCGCCGGTTTGCATGGCACCGAGATTGGTGGCCGTACCATTACGGTCAACCAGGCCAAACCGAAGACAGATGCACCACGTGGTCGCCCCCAGCGTCATCGCTGAGCAGCCTCGATAACGCAAAACGGCATGGGTTTCCCCCATGCCGTTTTTGTTTGCGCCCCTGGCTTGCTTGTCAGGGTACGTCGTAACCGAGCGCCGCCTTGCGGATGCGGAACCACTGCTGGCGACTGAGAACGATGGACTGGGAGGCCACGGCGGCGGCGATCCGCTCCCGCTTGCCGGAGCCTATCAACGGCAGCGGCTGGCTTGGCAGCATCATGACCCAGGCATAGACCACCTGCTCGATCTGCTCGGCGCCCACCTCATGGCGGATCTGCTCGAGCTCGGCGCGCAGCGGAGCATATTCGGGGGCCTGGAACAGACGTCCCCCCCCGAGGCAGGACCAAGCCATCGGCTTGATGCGCAGCTGCTGGCACTGATCTAGGGTGCCGTCCAGGGTGGTGCTCTGATTGAGCGGCGAGATCTCCAGCTGGTTGGTCACCAGCGGGAAGGGCAGGCGTGACTGCAGCAGCTCGAACTGGCGGGCTGTGAAGTTGGAGACGCCGGCATGCTTGATCTTGCCCGCCTGCTTGAGGGTGATGAAGGCGTCGGCCACCTCGTCGGCATCCATCAGGGGATCCGGGCGGTGGATCAGCAGCAGATCCAGGTGGTCGATGCCGAGCTTTTGCAGGGAGGCCTCGGCGCTGGCGATGATGTGCGTCTTGCCGGTGTTGTAATGATTCAGCGCGTGTTCCGGCTTGGCGGTGAGGGCGATGCCGCACTTGCTGACGATCTCCATCCGGTTGCGCAGGGAGGGGTCAAGGCGCAGCGCCTCGCCGAAGGCCTGCTCGCACTGATAGCCGCCATAGATATCGGCGTGATCGATGGTGGTGACCCCCAGATCCAGGTGGTACTTCATCAGATCCAGCAGGGCGCTCGGGGAGAGTTGCCACTCCATCAGGCGCCAGTAGCCCATGATGAGACGGGAGAAGGTCGGGCCCTCGGGGTGGAGGGGGAGGCGAGATACGGACATGGAGGCTCCTTGGCTCATAAGGG
Organism: Aeromonas sp. A35_P; assembly: GCF_002259925.1. Classification (NCBI taxonomy): domain Bacteria; kingdom Pseudomonadati; phylum Pseudomonadota; class Gammaproteobacteria; order Aeromonadales; family Aeromonadaceae; genus Aeromonas; species Aeromonas sp. A35_P. The sequence continues at coordinate 6,919 of NZ_NEVB01000045.1, forward strand.
TAAAAAGGTGCAGCCCGCATCTTGGTCTCTTCTGGTTGGCAAGGCAATAATGCGGCTTTTGTTAATTCGAACTTTGGTACTGAGGGAAAGGGAATGGACGGTTTTGCCGAACGCTTGCAGAGCTTGATCGGAACGGGCAGCGTCAGCGCTTTTGCCCGCAAGGTGGGGCTGAGCGAAGCCCTGATCCGCAAATATCTGAAGGGGGCTGAACCCGGGCTTGGCAAGGCGAACCAGATTGCCATGGCCGCCAACTGCTCGCTGGAGTGGCTCGCCACCGGCTGTGGTTACCTCTATCGGCAGGCGGAGGTGGTGGATCGGGAAGCCCTGGAGGCGGCCGGTAGCCTGTTGCAGGAGCAGAAGCCCGGATTGTCGCTGCCGGAAGCAGACGCGCAGGTGATCCTGCTCGCCTATTACCAGTTCTTGCGCAGCCACAAGCAGGCTGACGGGTTTCTCGATCTGGCGCGGGCCCGCGAATTTGGCAGGCATCTGAATGAGGCATAAGCCCGGATGGGGATGGCCCGGCTACGGATGGGGATTATTCTGATACCCTCTAAACAGATGAGGGCAGCGGGGAGAGGGCGATGGGCTATCTGATCTTGGGCAGCGGCGGCTTGGGCACGGCACTGGCACATGAGCTGTCCGCTCGCGGCGAGGAGCTGGTACTGGCCGGCCGGCAACTGCCAAAAGGGGTGGATCCCGCCTGTTATTTCCCGCTGCAGGAGGTGGATGCCCTCTCCTTCGATGCCCTGTTCACCCTCTATGATACGGCGGCGTTGCCGAGCGTGGTGATCAACACCATAGGTCTGCTGCACGACATCAACTTCATGCCA
>NZ_NEVB01000045.1:7877-18427 GCF_002259925.1 Aeromonas sp. A35_P
CCCCAGGTGGCTGTGCGACAGCCTGCTGGCCAATGCTTGGCCGCACCTGGCTCTGGCCGCCTGTCTGAGCCGCCGCATGACGCCGGATGCCCGGCTCTGGCTCTGCACTCTCTCCGATCTGGCCGGCAGCCTCGGCGCCAACGAGACGGGCAGCCGTTACAGCTACCGGATGAGCAAGGCGGCGCTCAACATGGGGGCGAAAACGCTGGCCCACGAGTGGCGTGAACGTTTTCCCGCCGCCGGGGTGATCACCGTCCATCCCGGGCTGATGGATACCCCCATGAATCAGCCCTTCCTGCATGAGCTGGCGACCGAGACCCTGCAGGATCCGGCGCAGGTGGCGCCGCGTCTGCTTGATCTTCTCAACCAGTTGTCGCCGGCCCAGTCCGGCAGCTTCCTCGACCTGCAGGGCCAGCCGCTGCCCTGGTAAGCCGTCACCGGCTTCACATTCCGGAAACGGTCCGCTTGCCAAGCCTGCCATGGCTGGCTAACGTCATGCTCCTGCTTCAGGAGGGATGTCATGCGCTATATCGATTTACGAAGTGATACGGTCACCCAGCCCACGGATGCCATGCGCCAGAGCATGCTGCATGCGGAGGTGGGGGATGATGTCTACGGGGAAGATCCCGGCGTCAATGCACTGGAGGCCCGCGGGGCCGAGTTGCTGGGCAAGGAGGCCGCGCTGTTTGTCCCTTCCGGCACCATGTCCAACCTGCTGGCGGTGATGAGTCACTGTCAGCGGGGGGAGGGCGCCATCGTGGGTCAAGGGGCCCACATCTATCGCTATGAGGCCCAGGGGAGCGCCGTGCTGGGCTCGGTCGCGCTGCAGGCAATCCCTATGCAGGCTGACGGTTCGCTGGCGGTGGCCGATGTGGCGGCGGCCATTGCCCCTGACGATGCCCATTTTGTGCAGACCCGGCTGGTCTGCCTCGAAAACACCCACAATGGCAAGGTACTGCCGCTTCACTACCTGCAGGCGATGCGCGAGTTCGTCGACGAGCGCGCTCTGCAGCTGCATCTGGACGGGGCACGCCTGTTCAACGCCGCCGTGGCGAGCGGTCACGGGGTACACGAACTGGCCGCGCCCTTTGACAGCATCTCCATCTGCCTCTCCAAGGGGTTGGGGGCGCCGGTGGGGTCGCTGCTGGTGGGCTCTCGTGCCTTCATTGCCCGCGCCAGACGGCTGCGCAAGATGCTGGGGGGCGGCATGCGTCAGGCAGGGATCCTGGCCCAGGCCGGTTTGTTTGCCCTCGAACAGCACGTCGCCCGCCTGGCGGACGATCATCGTCGTGCGAGGAGCCTGGCCGAAGGGTTGGCTGCCTTGCCCGGCATCACCCTGGATCTGGCCCAGGTGCAGACCAACATGGTCTTCCTGCAGCTGGCAAAAGAGCAGAGCGGCCCCCTGCTCGCCTTTATGAAGGAGCGGGGGATCCTCTTCTCCGGTTACGGCGAGATGCGGCTGGTGACCCATCTGCAGATCACCGATGACGACATCGACGAGGTGATCGACGCCTTCACCGAGTACCTCGGGGCCCGCTGAGCGCCTCACAACAAAACAGGGCGCCTTGGCGCCCTGTTTTCATTGTGCTGCGAAGAGTCTTCATCCCTGGCGCTGGCCGCTCATCAGCATGGCTTCGTCGGTGGCGTCATAGATCATCACGGCGATGTGGGTCACCTGGCCGCCGAAGTCGGCCAGCGGCACCAGGGTCAGGTTCTGGAACATGTGGGGGGCAGAGCCCGTGATGGGGCGGTAGTTGGAGAAGCGCAGCAGATAGGGTTTCTGTTCCCAGGTGCTGAAGGCGCGGTTGTTGAGCTTGAACACCATGTTGGCCTTGCGCTCGAACCAGGTGCGGTCCACATCGGGGAAGAGATCGAACAGCACCCCGTCGCGCACCTCGCTGGCCAGCCGGCCGCTGTGGCTCTCCATGAAGCCGTTCCACACCTGCACCTTGTACTCCTTGTCGAGCACCACCAGCCCCACGTCCAGGTTCTGGACTATGTTCATCAGCCAATGAAATTCACGGATTTCCATGGTCACTCCTAGAGCATGTGCATGATTTTGTTGTTCATGGTGGCGATGGAATCTTCGGTAAACAGCAGCAGCAGATCGCACTGCACCGCGTAATCCTGGACCCGGTAGTTGATCTCGATGGCCAGTGTACGGCGCCAGCGACTCTTGTTGGTATTGATGAGCTCGTTGATGGGCCTGTGCTGGCCGAGTACCACGGGGTGACCTTGGCTGAAGGGGGTATCGAGCTGGCTGGCGTAGCCGCGCAGGAAGGCGCCGATCAGCACGTTGGCGGTGTCCATCAAGAGCTCCAGCTCGGCGTTGCGATCCAGCGTCCCCTGATGGTTCATCAGCCGGGCCAGATCCTTGAAGCTGGAGTCGTGAAACAGGATCAGGGCCTCGCCGGCGATGCCGGCGCCGATGAAGCCCTGGCAGACGGCGGAGAGGGTGTCCGAGTCGGCGGCGGCCGAGAGGGCCATGTGCAGCTCGGATACCTCCAGCACGTTGACGTTGGGGATGGGCAGCACCACGAAGGCGTTGAGCAGGCGGGCGAGCAGATCGGCAGCCTGACCCATGGAGACGTTGGCAAGCTCCTGATAGGCATCACGCACTTCGGGGCTTACCTTGATGCCGGTATCGACGCTGCCGGCATCGACCACCGCCTGAGCGGCGGGGCTGGCGGCTTCCGGTACGGCGCTGCCCTTGGCCTGCCACAGATCATGCTGCTTCAGCAGGGCGCTGAGGGTCTCCGGTGCGGCCGGTTTCTTGATGAAATCGAGCGCCCCCAGCCCCATCACCCGCTGATAGGCTTCCGGCTGGATGTCGCCGGAGACCACGATCACCTTGTTGCGCAGCCCTTCGCGCTTGAGGGTCTCCAGTACGCCGTAGCCGTCCAGCTCCGGCATGGTCAGATCCAGAAAGATCAGATCCCCATGCCCCATCAGGACCTGCTCTATCCCTTCCAGCCCGTTGCCGGCGTAGTGGAGCGTCACGTCCCAGTCGGCGGGGAGGGCGCGGGCCAGCTGTTTACGGGCGAATCCTGAGTCATCACATATCAATACATTCATAGTGTTAGGCCGGCTTGGTCAACGAGGATTGCTATAAGTGTGGCCCGCCAACGGTCAGATGCAATGAGACAGGCTGGTCGCCGGTGAAAATTGGTTGTCCCACTGCAGGCTCCGGTAGCGTGCTGAATATTTTTCAACAAAATCAGCGAACATCTTAACACGCAACGGGGCAAACTGAGGCTGGCAACGCAACATGTAGAAGGGACGGTTGCCGGTTTTCCAGTCGGGCAGCACCGCGACCAGCTGCTCATCCTGCAGGAAGGGGTGTACGTAGTGGAGCGGGGCGTTGACGATCCCCAGGTGCCGTCTGGCCGCGCGAACCGCGGCCTGGGTCTGGTTGACGGTCAGTTTGGCGGTGCGCTTGATCTGCACCGTCTGCTCCTCCCGGTCGGTCAACTGCCAGTGCTGATGGGGCCAGCAGTAGATGAGCGCATGCTCCTCCAGCTGGCCCGGATGGGCCGGTGTGCCCATTTTCTCCAGATAGAGGGGGGAGGCAAACAGGCCGTATTCGATGTGACCGAGGCAGAGCGCATTGGGCAGGGACTGGGGGAGCTCGCCGTTGAAAAACACCAGATCCCGATCGTTGTCGAACAGGTGTTGATGATCGTTGGTCTGGGTGATGTCGAACTGCACTTCGGGGTAGCGCAGGCCAAAGTCCGCCAGCATGTCGACCAGGATGGTGTTGGAGAGGGCGATGGGGGCCGCCAGGCGGATCACGCCGTTGAGGTCGGCCTCTTTGCCCTGGATCTCGCCGGTGGCCTGCTCGATTTCACCGAGCGGAGTGCACAGGCGCTCGTAGTAGCGCAGTCCTTCATCGGTCAGGCGGAGTTTGCGGGTGGATCTGTGTAGCAAGGAGCAGCCGAGCTGCTCTTCCAGCTGAGAAATACGTCGACTGATGGTGCCGGTGGGCATGCCCAGTGCGGCGGCCGCGTGGGAGAAGCCTCCCTCTTGTACCACCTTGACGAACAGATAGAACTCTTCGATGTACTTCATAAGCGGTGTTCTGGGTGTAACAAGGCAGTGACCTTAAGAAGTGCGGCCAGCCTTGGCAAGCTCAATCCGGCGTTTAATTGATCTGGATTAGATTCGACTCCCGCTGATACTGGTGCAAAAGCCGGACAAATTCGGCCGGATCCCGATCCAGGCTGTTGTCCGGCACCAGCAGATCGTAGCCGAGCAGATCGCGCAGCCGGGTCATGCGGTTGGCCAGCATGGCGATCACCCCTTCATAGCGTTGACCGGAGGGGGAGCGAAAGTGACTCTCCTCCAGCAAGCCTTCCCCCTGAAAAGGGTCGCCGCAGCCCCCGCCGATGCATTCGGGTTGCTCACTGCGCAGTACCTGCAACAGGACGCCGCGCTGCTCGGTCAGCAGGCGCACTGCCAATCTGGGTGTGATCAATGTCAAAAAATCGTCGTAATCTTTGATCTTCAAACCTATGTAGGGCAGGGGGACCAGATCCCAGCCCAGATGAATGCGTGGCTGGTCGATTCGCTGAATATTTCTCCATTTCAGGATCCAACCGCCGTATTTGTGGTGATATTGCAGACAATCGTGACAGAGCGACAGGCTGAAATGGGGTTCGACCAGCTTCAATGAGCCGATAAAGATCATCATCAGACCTGCCAACAGGCCGGAGACGGGGGGGATTAGTGGTTGTTCACCGAGTAAAAAAAGTATAAAAATCATAGCAATGCTTACTATGATGCCCAACAATACCAACGTGAGTCCGTTTTTTCTGACCATGGGTTTCACATGTAGCGTTTTCATATGAAGTCAGCCCCTTGCGCATGCTTGTTTCCATTATGGGCTGGATCCGATTTTGTACCAGCATCGGTTGCCCGGGAGGGCTCTCCGCCGCTGGGTTTCCCAGTGATCACATACCATGAATCACCATATTAGATGAATACGCTAGACGAACGGTTATTGAACGGGATGGATGTGCTGCATACCCCTATCTGGGTGTATGACATCCGGCATCACCACATCTATTGGGCCAATCGCGCCGCCCTGAAGGTGTGGGAAGCGAGCTCGCTGGACGAGCTGCAGTCGCGGGATTTCTCGGCCGACATGGCACAGGCCATCGATCTGCTGTTGCAGCGCTACCTCGGGGATTTCCAGCAGGGGCGCAGCTACAGCGAGTGGTGGACCCTCTCCCCCAAGGGAGTCAAGAAACAGATTTATCTGCGCCTCTCCGGCATCCAGCTGGCGGGGCGGCTGATGATGATGACCGAGGCGGTCATCGATGCCGACACCCTCTATCAGGAGTCGTCACTAGCCACCGGCGACACCCTGGCCTGCCTGTTTGACAACCAGGGGCGGCTCGAGAGCGGCAATCACCACTTCGAGATGTGCTTCGGCGATGAGGTACATCATCTCTCCCAGCTCTTCTCCGGCAATGACGATGCCTTCTATCAGAAGCTCTCCCGCCTCGATGAGGTGGTGGCTGAGGGGGAGTGCCGCACCCTCAAGGGGATGCGCTGGTTTCAGTACCAGTTTCGCCACATCCAGCAGGGGGCCCGGATCCTGCTCACCATGCGCGACATCACCGACCGCAAGCTGGAGGAGCTGGAGCATCGCCACCTGGCCTGGCACGACTCGTTGACCGGGCTGCTCAACCGCTATGGGCTGATGAAATCGCTGGAGGCCTACTGCGGGCTGGGCGGGCGCTTTGCCCTGGTGTTCATGGACCTGGACAACTTCAAGCTGGTCAACGACAACTACGGCCACAAGGCCGGTGACCGGCTGCTGGAGCGGGTCGCCGGCCGGCTAAAACAGATCTGTCCGCGCGATGTGGAGCTGGCCCGGCTCGGTGGTGACGAATTTACCGCGCTGGTACCGCTCAGCCACTCCAGCGATCGGGCGCAGGAGGTGGCTGATCTCATGCTCTCCCAGATGACCAAGCCGTTGCAGCTGAGCGGGGTGCCCGAGGTGACCATCGGTGGCAGCATCGGCATCGCCATCTATCCGGATGATGCGGACGATGGCGACAACCTCATCACCCGCGCCGACATGGCCATGTATCAGGCCAAGCAGATGGGGCGGCTGCGCTGGCAGCGTTTCACCCCCAGCATGCAGCAGACCCTGCATCGCAAGCTGACCCTGAAGCAGTTCCTGGCCAAGGCCATCGGACGGGGGGAGCTCAGCCTCTGCTACCAGCCCCAGGTGGATGTGGCAAAAGGCCGGTTGCTTGGGTACGAGGCGCTGCTGCGCTGGCACAATCCTGTATTGGGTCATGTCTCGCCGGTGGAATTCATCCCGCTGGCGGAAGAGATGGGGCTCATTCGCGAGATAGGCGGCTGGGTGCTGTCGACGGCGCTGGCCCAGATGGCCCACTGGCAGAAGGAGTGGCGGGTGAGCGTGCCGGTGTCGGTCAATCTCTCCGGCTTTCAGCTCTCGTCCTCCCTGCCGGAGCTGGTGGCCCAGCAGCTCAAGGAGTTTGGTGTGGATGCCGGCCTGCTGACGCTGGAGCTGACCGAGACGGTATTGATGCTGGACATGAAGGGGTGCATCGAGATCCTCGATGGCCTGAGCGAGCAGGGGATCAAGATTGCCATCGATGACTTCGGCACCGGCTACTCGTCGCTGGCCTATCTCAACCGGCTGCCCATCGATACCATCAAGCTGGATCGCTCCTTCGTGGTGGGGCTCAACCTGCCGGTGATCCGGGCCACCGTCGCCATGGCCACCAGCCTGGGCCTTGGCATCATGGCCGAAGGGGTGGAGGACGAACACGAACTGGCCGCCCTGCGCACTCAGGGCTGCCATGTGTTTCAGGGATTCTTGTTCAGCAAGCCGATGTCGGTGGCGCAGGTGGAAGAGAGTGGCTTCGTGGTCAGCTGCAAGGCGGGCAACTATCCGCTGGCCGGTTAGCCGGTCGTGCTGTGACGCGAGCGCGGGGGGCCTTGGGCCCCCCGCTGTTTTTGGGTAGAGTGTGGGCTTCTTCATATGGAGGCAACATGAACCCGACTCTCGACCTTATTCTTGCCCATCGCTCCATTCGTCAATTCACCGCCGAGCCCATCAGCGAGGCCCAACTAGACCAGATCCTGAGTGCGGCCCAGGCCGCCTCCAGCTCCAGCTTTCTGCAGGCCAACAGCATCATCCGGGTGACCGACAAGGCCCTGCGCAGCCAGCTTGCCGAACTGGCGGGGCATCAGGCCTATGTGGCCCAGGCGGCCGAGTTCCTGCTCTTTTGCGCCGATTATCATCGCCACTGCGAGGTGGTACCGGATGCCCAGACCGGCTTTGTCGAGCAGTTGCTGATCGGCTCCATCGACGGCGCCCTGATGGCCCAGAATGCCCTGCTGGCAGCCCAATCCATGGGGCTTGGTGGTGTCTACATCGGCGGGATCCGCAACAATCCGGCTGCGGTGAGCGAGGCGGTGGGTCTGCCGCATCAGGTGATCCCGCTGTTCGGTCTCTGTCTCGGCCATCCGGCTCAGGCGCCTGAGCAAAAACCCCGCTTGCCCCGCGCCCTGGTGGTGCATGAAAACCGCTATCAGGCCGAACTGGATCGGGAGCTGCTTGCCGGCTATGACCGGCAGATCGAGGCTTATTACCAGTCCCGCAGCAGCAACAACAAGCAGCAGAGCTGGAGCGGCCAGATCCGGGGCATCCTTGGCAAGGAGGCGCGGCCCTTCATGCAGGATTTCCTGCGATCCCGGGGCTTCAACCTCAAGTAATGAGCCCGATAGGCGATACTAAGGGGTAATGGCGGTGTCGCCAGCGCCGCGTGATCCCGGTTTTCCCCCGTGTTTGTGCCCACCTTGCGGCACAAATCGGGGGCAAGCCTTGCGGTGCGGACTACCTTAACTAGGTAAGCTGTTGTAGGATCACGCAATTGAATTGGGACAGGAGTTTGGACTTCCTATGATTTTAACCTTGGTATTGCTGTCGATTGGCGCACTCCTGTTTCTGGTCATCGCCTATAACGTGATGCAGCAATATAAGCAGAAGGCAGAGGCCGACAAGCGTCACGCCATCGCTCGCTACAAGTCGGTGGTGGATGAAACCGAAGAGATGCTGCTCAACGTCAACCTGGTGCCCTTCTCCAAGAACATAGTGCTGCTGTTGCAGCACCGGATCCTCGATGCCTATCGCGCCATCGCCCTGGTGATGCCCAATGCCCAGATCAAGCAGCGCATTGTCGACGTGCAGAGCCAGATCAAGAACGTGCAGGAGAACTACAGCAGCCAGGATGAGGGACATTTCAAGACCCCCGAATCGGATCGTCAGGCCATCCAGATGTTGCAGCTGGTCAAGAAGATGCGGGCCGTGCTGCGGGTCGAGCACAACAAGGGCAAGATAGATCCGCAGGGCTTTGCCCAGGAGGATCGCCGCCTTGAGCTGATGCAGCTCAAGGTCAACATCGCCAACCTGGTGAAGCGGGCCATGGATGCCCAGATCCAGGGGCAATACGGCACCTGTCGCCAGCTCTACACCAAGGGGCTTTCCGCCCTGGCCAGCGTCGCGGATAAAGATCCCTACCTGATGGCGCGGGAAGAGGACATGCGGCAGGGGCTGGCCGGCCTCGATGCCCATCTGCAGGAGCACAGCGAAAAAGAGCTGCAAAGCATCAAGGACAAAGAGGCGGACGAACTGGACGTCTTGTTCCAACCCAAGAAGAAATGGTGATCATGTCACATCCACTCGATACCACACTGGGGCCGATGGCCCCATTTGTTTGCCAGCTGTTGACCGAGCTGGACGCCCTCGCCATCCATCCCGCCGCCATCGAGGTCGACCACCTCTGCTATCGGGCCGCCACCCTGGTGGAGTACCAGACCCTGAAGGGGCTGCTGGCAACCCATGGCGACCTGCTGGTGGAGGGGATGATCGGCGGACGGCCCATCGCCACCTACCGCCTGCATCAACCGGTGCCCCATAACCACGGCATCGTGCCCTGCATCGAGCTGGCGGCGCCCAAACCCGGTCGCAGCCATCAGGCCGGGCTGGAACATATCGAGCTGGTGGTGCCTTCGCTGGATGCCTTGCTGGCGGCTCATCCCGAGGTGGCCTTCAAGACCGGAAACCTGCGCGATGAGCGCAATCCCGACGTGGCGGTGATGCTGGCCTCTGGGCAGATCAAATTCCATCTGCGCACCTTGGCCGAGGTGATCGAGGAAGAGGTGGCGAGCGGCGCCGTGGTGCCGGTGCCTGCCGGGTACTACGACCAGGCTTGATGAGACGGGGCCGCTTGACTGGCCCCGTCTGATATCAGGAATGGCATCAGGGATGACAGATGCGGGGGCGGGCGGGGCGCCCCTTCAAATGGCCGAGCCAGAGGCTCAATCCCGCCGTGATGACCAGTACCAGCTCGATGCCGAGCACCAATCCCCCGAGTCCTCCCTGCTCCCAGAAGGGGTGCAAATAAAGCCCCCCCAGACTAGCCCCCAGATAGTAACCCACCAGATAGAGCGATGAGGCGAGCGCCCGGTTGTGCTCCACGTGCTGGCCGACCCAGGCGCTGGCACAGGCGTGGGCCAGAAAAAAGCCGAAACTCGAGATGAGCAGGCCTGAAAGGATGGCGCCGAGCGAGCCGCCCAGCAGCAGGGCACTGCCGAGTGCCATCAGCGCTATGCCGACCAGCAACAGGCGCTGTGCCCCCCAGCGATGGGCACCGCGCCCGCTGAGGGAGGAGGCCACCGTCCCCGACAGATAGGTCAGAAACAACATGCCGAGCCACTGGGTCGGCATGGAGAAGGGGGGGCTGGCGAGCAGGAAGGTGAGGTAGCTGTATTGGTTCAGAAACACCATGAAGTTGAGGCCGCCGATGAGATAGGCCCCCACCAGCAGCGGGTTGCCGAGGTGGCCGGCGATGGCCTGGCGAAACTGGCCCGGCTTGGCGATGACGGGCACGAAACGGGTCTGGGCCGGCAGCAGCCAGATGACGAGGGGCAGCAGCGCCAGGCTGATGAGGCCGATACCGAGAAAGGTGTGTGGCCAGTCGCTAAACCAGCCGGCCAGCAGGCCGCCGACCACTCGACCGGCGATGCCCCCCAGCGAGTTGGCGGCGATGTAGACCCCGACGGCGGAGAGCAGGGCCCGTTTGCTGAACTCTTCCCCCATGTAGGCGATGGCGGTGGCGGGCAGCCCCGCCAGCAGCACACCCTGCAGGATCCGCAGCAGCAGCAGCTGTTCAAACTGGCTGACCTGGCTGATGAGCAGGGAGATCAGGATGGCGCCGGTCAGGCTCCACAACATGATCCGGCGCCGACCGAAGCGATCCGCCAGCCGGGCGCAGACGAGCAGCGAGACGGCGAGCCCTGCGGTGCAGCCGGCCAGAGTCCAGCCGGCCGACAGCGAGCTGACGGAAAACACCTCGGCCAGCAGCGGCAGCAGGGGGTGGGTCTGATAGAGATTGAGAAACACCAGGAAGGAGCCCAGGCTGAGGGCCAGGGTGGCGCGGATCCATTCACGACTACCGACTTCGATCATATGCAATTGTCCTGACAGCTTTGTTGCAGGTTAGTGT
>NZ_NEVB01000046.1:0-11085 GCF_002259925.1 Aeromonas sp. A35_P
TTGTTCTGTTGGGGGCTCCGGGTGCCGGCAAGGGTACTCAGGCTCAGTTCATCATGGAAAAACACGGTATTCCGCAGATCTCCACCGGCGACATGCTGCGTGCCGCGATCAAGGCGGGCACCGAGCTGGGCCTCAAGGCCAAAGCCGTGATGGACGCAGGTCAGCTCGTCTCTGACGACATCATCGTCGGCCTGGTCAAAGAGCGTATTGCCCAACCGGATTGCGCCAACGGCTTCCTGCTGGACGGTTTCCCGCGCACCATTCCCCAGGCGCAAGCCATGAAGGATGCCGGTGTTGCCGTGGACTTCGTACTGGAATTCGATGTGCCGGACGAAGAGATCGTCAAGCGCATGAGCGGTCGTCGCGTTCACTCCGGCTCCGGTCGTACCTACCACGTGGTGTTCAACCCGCCGAAAGTGGAAGGCAAGGATGACGTGACCGGCGAAGATCTGGTGATCCGTGCCGACGACGAAGAGACCACAGTGCGCAAGCGTCTGGATGTGTACCATCAGCAGACCGCGCCGCTCATCGGCTTCTACGGCAAGGAAGCGGAAGCGGGCAACACCCGTTACGTCAAGATTGATGGCACCCAGCCGGTGGAACTGGTCAGCAAGCAGCTGGCGACCATCCTGGGCTAAGCCCGCCATTGCCATCGTCCCCCAGGGGCCAGCGGCAATGTGCCATTGAGACAAGGGCCCGACAGGGCCCTTTCTTGCATATAAGACATAACAACAGAAAGACAGGAAGCAAACGTGACCACGAAAACCGGGATCTTGCTGGTCAATCTGGGTACCCCAGCCGCGCCCACCACGGCCGCCGTCAAGGCGTTTCTCAGCCAGTTTCTGCACGATCAGCGGGTCGTCGACCTGCCGCGCTACCTCTGGTGCCCGCTGCTCCACTTCATCATCCTGCCGACCCGCTCCCCCAGGGTGGCCAAGCTCTATCAGCAGGTGTGGACCGAGCAGGGCTCGCCGCTGATGGTGATAAGCCAGCAGCAGCGCGCGGCGCTGGAGCAGGAGCTCAGGCGCGAAGGGGTCGAGGTGCCGGTGGAGCTGGCCATGACCTACGGCTCCCCCTCGCTGGAGGAGGGCTGGCAGGCACTCAAGGCCAAGGGGGTCAACCGGGTGATCCTGTTGCCGCTTTATCCCCAGTATTCGGTCAGCACCACCGCCTCGGTGTTCGATGGCTGGAGCCGGGCGATGAAAAAAGAGCGCAACCTGCCGGTGGTGCGGCTCATTCGTGATTACCATGCTCACCCCGAATATATCCAGGCGCTGGCCATGAGCGTGCGCCGCCACTGGGAGCAGCACGGCCAGGGCGAGCACCTGCTGATGTCGTTCCACGGCATTCCCGAGCGCTACGAGCGGGAAGGGGATCCCTATGGTCAGCAGTGCCGGCGCACCGCTGCCCTGCTGGCAGAAGCGCTCGGGCTGGAGGCCAGCCAGTGGACCGCCAGCTTCCAGTCCCGTTTTGGCAAGGAGGAGTGGCTCAAGCCCTACACCGACGTGACCATCGGTGGTCTGCCGGCAACCGGGATCAAGCGACTCGATGTGATCTGCCCCGCCTTTGCCGCCGACTGCCTCGAAACCCTGGAGGAGATCCAGGTGCAGAACCGGGAGATCTTCATGGCCGCCGGGGGCGAGCAGTTTGAATACATTCCGGCCCTCAACAGCGATCAGGCCCACATCCGCATGATGGTGTCGCTGATCTGCCGCGAGCTGGCCTGATCGACACGCCGCCCGTGCCGTACCCCGGAGCGGGCCGTGTTTTGTTCGTTATCCAAGGAGAAGGAGTGTCATCATGATGCATATCACCCTGATTTACGCCGGCCTCTTGGGGCTGCTGTTTCTGCTGCTCTCCTTCTGGGTGGTCAAGCGCCGCGCCCAGTTCAAGGTGATGATTGGGGAAGGGGAGGCGCCGGAGATGCGCGCCGCCATCCGGGCCCATGGCAACTTCGCCGAGTACGTGCCGCTCACCCTGCTGCTGATGGCGCTGTGCGAGCTGGCGGGAGTAGGTGCCTTCTGGTTGCACCTTGGCGGCGTGCTGTTGCTGGTGGGGCGCATCCTGCACGCCATCGGCATCCAGATCCCCAAGGCGCCGAACATGCCGCGCCTCTTCGGCACCCTCTTCTTCTGGCTCTCGCTCGGGCTCTTCTCGGTGCTGGCGCTGGCCAGCGGGCTCGCCGTCGGCTGAGTCTTCTCCGCCCCCAAAACCACCTCCTCGCAAGGTGGTTTTTTGATGGGTTATGGTAAACGTTTTCCTCTGCAGCCCTTGTCTATACTGACTTCATATTTTAATCAGGCGACTTTTCGGCGCGGCGGATTGTGTTAAAATCCCGCCCCTCTTTCCCCCAGAGCACAAGAACATTGCCATGAAATTTCCCGGTCAGCGCAAGTCCAAACACTACTTTCCTGTGGATCGTCGTGATCCCCTCATCTCCCAGAGTGCGGAGCTCTCGGAGCGGGGCAAGGCCTATGTGGTCGGGATTGACCAGACGCTGGTCGACATTGAAGCGCACGTTGACCTGGCGTTTCTAGAGCGTTACGGACTGAGCCGCGGCCACTCCATGCTCATCTCCGATGAGGTGGCGGAGCAGATCTACGACGAGCTCAAGAGCAACAACATGGTGGTGAGCGAATTTGCCGGTGGCACCATCGGCAACACCATGCACAACTACTCGGTACTGGCGGACTCCCACTCCATCCTGCTCGGCGTCATGAGCCTGGACATCCGCATCGGCAGCTACGCCTACCGCTACCTGTGCAACACCTCGTCGCGAGTCAACCTCGACTACCTGCAACCGGTAGACGGCCCGGTCGGCCGCTGCTTCACCTTCATCACCGAAGGGGGCGAACGCAGCTTTGGCATCAACGCCGGCAAGATGGACCATCTGGATGTGGCCCACATCCCCGAGGAGATCATCAAGGAGTCCTCCGCCCTGGTCATCACCGCCTACCTGGTGCGCGGTGAAGATGGGACTCCGATGAAGGACGCGGCCATGGCTGCGGTACGCTATGCCCGCGAGGCCGGCGTGCCTGTGGTGCTGACCCTGGGTACCCGCTTCGTCATCGAGTCCGACCCCCAGTGGTGGCGCGACTTCATCAGCGAGAACGTCACCGTGCTCGCCATGAACGAGGAAGAGGGCGAGGCCCTGACCGGTTTCTCCGATCCCCTGGCCGCCGCCGACAAGGCGCTGGACTGGGCCGACATGGTGCTCTGCACCGCAGGTCCGGTGGGGCTCTACATGGCTGCCTACACCGAAGATGACTTCAAGCGCGAGACCACGTTGCCTCTGCTGCCCGGCGTTATCCCCGAGTTCAACATGTACGAGTTCAGCCGCCCCATGACCCGCAGCGGCTGCCGCGTGCCCAAGCGCATCTACTCCCACATCTCTCCCTATATGGGCGGGCCGGAGAAGATCAAGAACACCAACGGGGCAGGGGATGGGGCACTCTCCGCCGTGCTGCACGACATGGTGGCCAACGCCTATCACCGCAGCGCCGTGCCCAACTCCGCCAAGCATGTGGCCGAGTTCCTCACCTACTCCTCTCTCTCCCAGGTGTGCAAGTACGCCAACCGGGTGAGCTACGAGGTGCTGGCCCAGAGCAGCCCGCGCCTGTCGCGCGGTCTGCCGGAGAAGGAAGACAGCCTGGAAGAGGTGTACTGGGAGCGTTGATCCCGCCCTCTGCGCTGAAAACGCCTCCTTCGGGAGGCGTTTTGTCAGGTAAAACCCGCCATCGGGCAGTTTTTTGTGTGATAACCCCCAAGATGCTTGAGTCCATGTCGCTTTTGCGACACCATTTGGCCACCGCATTGCCACTCGGCACTGCCGTGGCCGCAGCACCCGATTAAAGAGAGAGCCCCATGAGTAAGTTAACTGACAATCTTGACGCCAATTTCCAACTGTTCATCGAAGAAGTCCGCGAGTCGGGTCAGGTGTGGGGTCTGCGCTACGGTGAAGACTGGGTGGTCTGCCGCTCTGCCGAGTTCGAAGATGCGGACGTGATGCCGCTCTGGTCCGCCGAAGAGGACGCCCGTCTGCACTGCGTGGACGAGTGGGCCGACTACGAGCCGGAAGTGATCGAGCTGGAAGAGTTCCTCGACATCTGGATCAACGATCTGGACGAAGACGACGTGCTGGTCGGCCCGAACTGGAACGCCGATCTGGAAGGGCAGGAGCTCGAACCCATCGAGCTGGCCAAGGCGCTGGTGGAACTGGACGCCTGAACCAGGCTGCATTGAACCGGGCCTTGGCCCGCGTCATGAGAACCGATATCCGAGAGGATGTCGGTTTTTTTATGGCCGGCTTGCAGAATACTGAATGAAAAGGCGATTTGCCTTTGCACCTGTCGGGGGGATGGTCCATCATCAACCTTTTGCCGAGCGGGAGGATCCATGTTTGTATTCGACGTCACCGGCGCTGCGGGGGAGCGGGCCGAGATCCGGGTCCAGGCGCTGGACTGGGGACAGAGCGGCCCCGTCACCTTTCACTGTGATGACGATCGACTGGCGGTACTGCTGCTGACCGACTGCCGCTGCGATGCGGTGGGCTTCTTCAACTTGCTGGCGGGCTGCAAGCCGCTCTATCTGGAGCAGTGGCTCAGCTATCTGCAGGAGACCGGCCGCATCGCCAAGCAGAGCTGCCAGCTGGAGAGCCCGGCCCAGGAGGATTACCTCGCCAAGGCCGGTCTTGAAAACGAGGAGCTCAATGCCCTGCTGGGGCAGGTCTATCAGGTGGCGGGCTTCAACCGGCTGCAGATCAACCGTTACCTCAAGAATCGCCACAATCCCACCGCCCTGGCGACCCGCTACGATCAGAAGGAGCTGGAGCGCTATCGCCAGCTCAACGACATCATTCTGACTCTGTTGAAGTTGAAGCATCCTCAGTAAAGAGCCCGAGCTGGCTGATGTCCGGCCGAAGCGGCTGGGGCCTGGCGATGAGATAGCCTTGCAACCCGTCCACATACATGCCCTGCAGCAGCTGCTTCTGGCCCAGTTGCTCGACCCCTTCCGCAATCACCTGGCACCCCATCCGGTGTGACACGTCGACGATCATCCGCACGAACTGCTGATTGGTGAGATCCTGCTCCAGCCCGGTGATGAGGGCGGGATCCAGCTTGATGTAGTCGGGCTTGAGCTCGCGAAACAGGCTGAACGAGCCGATCCCCTTGCCGAAGTTGCAGATGGCGGAGCGGCTGCCGTTGCGTCTGAGCAGCTCGAACACCCGCTTGGCCCCGGTCGGGTTGCGCTCCAGGTGCTCCTCATCCAGCTCGAACACCAGGTTGGCGCTGGTGTTGGGATCGTTGAGCAGCTGTCGGTCCAGCCAGATCAGAAAGGCGCTGTTTTGCAGCAGATTGCTGGAGAGGTTGATGCCCCAGCGACTCTGGTTGGAGCCAAAGGCCCGGTACTGGCGCATGAAGTGGGTCACCAGCATCTGCTCCAGCCGCATCACCATGTCCAGCCGCTGGGCCATGGCGAACAGGGTATCGGTGGGCAGCACGGTACCGTCGGTGCTGCTGAAGCGGGGGTAGATCTCGTTGTAGGCCAGCATGCTGCGGTGCATGGGCTGGATCGGCTGATAGGTAAAGTCGATCCGCTCCTGCTCCAGCAGCTCGGTCAGCACCAGCTTCCAGTGATGCTGCCCCTGCAGCTCCACCACGTTGTCATCCTGCTGGATGGCCCAACCGTTGACCGCCTCGGTCTGGGCGCGGGCCAGCGCCAGATCCGCCCGGGCCAGAATGGCTTCTACCTTCTGGCCGCTGCTGAGCCGGGTCAGCCCCGAGTAGGCGGCGCTCTCCAGTTCATGCTCCTGCTGGTAGTGATCGAAGGCGATCTTCAGATCCCGCCCGAGCAGGGGAGGCGGTATGTTGGCCTCCGGCCGAACCAGCACGGCGAAGTCGGCCCCCGAGATACGGTAGACCTGATGGCCAGGAAAGCGGTTCACCACCCTGGTGATGAGGTTGGCAATATCCTTGATGTAGGCATCCCCAGACTGAAAGCCGCGCTGGGCGTTGAGCTTGCCAAGCTCGGTGGCACGGATCAGCACCAGAGTCGCGGTCTGGGTATCCTGATCCCGTTGCAACAGCTCGGTCATGTCGCGCCGAAAGGCGTGACGGTTTTGCAGCTGGGTCAGTTCGTCCTGGGTCGCCTGGTGGTGCAGTTCATTGATCTGGCGGTGGGCATCGAGCTCGGCTTCGTTGAAATGGGCGAGCAGTTGCTGCAGGGCGGCCTGGGCTGTCGGGGTCTCCAGGCAGGTGGGGTCGCGCAGTTGCAGAGCCCGGCACCACACCTGCTCCTGTCTCTCTCGGTCTGCCTGTTGCAGCCCCATCACCAGCCGGATCAGCAGGCCAAAGCCGAGCAGGCTGGTGGCGAGGATGAGCAGCAGGGTGAGCGGCGTGCTCACGAAGGCGAGCCAGAGTCCCTGCAGCATCAGCAGGGGAGCACAGATGAGAGCCATCACCATCAGCTGGTTGCTCCCGAGCTTGTTCAACATGGTGTCATCCTTGATGATGTCGTTGATGCTGAAATTCTAACCAAGCTCGCATCGCAAAGCATGCGATCCTGCTCAACTCCTGGAAAAGGGCCAATTGAAATCAGTTAAATGTGAGTGAAACCACTTTCATGACGCCGGAAACAGGCGAAGATGAATCGAGAATGGATCAAAACAAGGCAGAGGTAATTATGTTGTTAGAACCCGTAAATACTGCCAAAGCACGGCAACTATTGAACCAGAGTATGGCCTTGGTGCTCGCGGGGGGACGGGGCAGTCGCCTGAAGCAGTTGACCGACAACCGCGCCAAGCCTGCCGTCCATTTTGGCGGCAAGTTCCGCATCATCGATTTCGTGCTCTCCAACTGCATCAACTCAGGCATTCGCCGGGTGGGGGTGGTGACCCAGTACAAGTCCCACAGCCTGCTGCGTCACCTGCAATCGGGCTGGTCTTTCCTGCGCTACCAGATGAACGAGTTCATCGACCTGCTGCCTGCCCAGCAGCGGGTGGACGAGGTGCACTGGTATCGCGGCACCGCCGATGCCATCTACCAGAACGTCGACATCATCCGTGACTACGGCCCCAAATACATAGTGGTGCTGGCGGGGGATCACATCTACAAGATGGACTATGCCGCCATGCTGCTCGATCACGTGCGCCTCGGCGCCAAGGTGACGGTGGCCTGCATCGAGGTGCCGCGCGCGGAGGCTTCCGCCTTCGGGGTGATGGACATCGACGAGCAGCGCAAGATCCGCGCCTTCGTGGAGAAGCCGGCCAATCCGCCCGCCATGCCGGGTAACGAGCACGTCTCCCTGGCCTCCATGGGCATCTACATCTTCGAGGCGGAGTACCTCTATCAGCTGCTGGAGGAGGACATCCACAACCAGGAGTCCAAGCATGACTTCGGCATGGACGTGATCCCGCGCATCGTGGGGGAGGGCAAGGCCTTTGCCCACCCGTTCACCATGTCCTGCGTGGGGGCCAAGGAGGGGCAAAAACCCTACTGGCGGGACGTGGGTACCCTGGATTCGTTCTGGGAGGCCAACATGGATCTCGCCTCCGTGGTGCCCGAGCTGGACATCTATGACGAAAACTGGCCCATCTGGACCAGCCAGACCATGACGCCGCCAGCCAAGTTTGTGCAGGACAGAAACGGCCAGCACGGCATGACCATCAACTCCATGTTTGCGGGGGGGTCGATTGTCAGCGGCTCCTTCGTGCTCAACTCGGTGCTGTTCACCCATGTGCGGGTGCACTCCTTCTGCACCCTGGATCAGGCGGTGATCTTCCCCGGGGTAGAGATAGGCTCCGGCTGCCGCTTGCGCCGGGTGGTGGTGGACAAGGGCTGCAAGCTGCCCGATGGCCTGGTGGTGGGGGAAAACGCGGACGAGGACAGCCGCCGTTTCTACCGCTCCGAGCAGGGTATCGTGCTGGTAACCAAGGAGATGCTGGCCAAGCTTGAGTGATGTCACTGCCAACGCCAGACGCCACAACTAAAAAGGGAGCCGATAAGGCTCCCTTTTGCTGTTCAGCCAGTGGCTGATTATTTTTCGGTGATCAGCGCCTTGGCGGCCATCACCATGGCGGTGCCGTGCTTGCCACCGGCGGCGGTGACTTGCGGGACGCCATCTTCGTCGGTGTCACCACCGGCCCCTTCGATGACGTTCTCGCCGGAGTCGCCGATCCACTCGGCCATCTGCATGCCGCCGTTGACGGTGCCGCGGAACCAGCTCACGTAGCGCTGGGTCAGCTGGGCCAGCTCCAGCGCCGGGGCCTTCTCGCTGCCTTCGTTGCGCAGGTTCAGCATGGCGGAGCGCAGGGCGCCGGAGATGGCGGCCTGGGTCCAGGGGGTGTATTCACCCTGCTTGCCAGCGAGCCAGGTACCGGCTTTCTGGTTGAAGTAGGCCTTGTCGGCGGCGATGAACAGTTCGCGCGCCGCCGTGCGGTACTTGGCATCCGAGGTTGCCAGGAAGGCGGCGGTCAGGCCGCGGATGGCGGCAAACTGGGCGTCGATGGACTGGCCGGCATCGAGCTTGCCACCCAGGGTGATCCCATCGTGCACCAGCCCATTTTTGCCCTTGAGATTGGCCAGGATGAAGTCGGCCTGCTGGCGAATGAGCACCAGTGCCTGCTGGCCCTGGGCGGTTTTCAGATTCAGCCCGCCATTGTCGCCAGCCGCGTAGCCCACCGGTAGTGCATCCTGGGCGCGCTGGAAGATCTGCAGGGCGACCAGGCTGTAGGCGGCGTCAAAGGTGGTGACGTGCCTGGCCTGTTTGCCGGCCTGCCAGCTGTCCACCAGGGTGCCGGCCTTGGGCTCGAAGTGGAGGGCATTGAGGTTCTTGAACACCATGCCGGAGAGGTTCAGCGCCAGGGAGAAGGCATCGTCACCCGCCACCAGTTTGGCGGCATCGCTGCCCTTGTTGGCGGCCGGTGCGGCGGCGAACGGGGCACCGTCAAACACGGCGTGGAAGGCCGGGTTCTGGTTGGTGTTGGCGCTGCGCTGATCGCTGAAGGCGTAGAACTCGGAGAGCGGCCACAGCATCATCCAGGCGTCGCGCAGCTGGGCGGAGCCATCCACCACCTCCAGCTTGCCGATGGCGCCGACCTCGTTCTTGGCCGTCTCGGTCACTTTCACCTGATGGGGGAAGTAGACGATGCCCTTGGCCGGATCGTATTGCGGAGTGATCCTGGCGCCCAGCTGCTTGCCGTCAAAGCCGAGCTGACCCTGCAGGATGGCCAGCTTGTCGATGGACTGCTCGGTCAGCATCATGCCGTTGAAGCCGTCGGCGGCAGAGACCCCCAGCTTGTGCTTGCCGTCCTGATCCATGGTGGCGGACGCGGCTTCCACCTCCTCATCGGTCTCGGCCACGTGCATGCCGCCGAGGAAGTCCTGGGACCACATCACTTCCTTGAGCAGGATGCCCCCACGGCTGCCGGTACCAGCAGGTTGTCACTGCCGCTCCAGCGCAGGGTGGCGTAGTCGCGGAAGTAGGCCGGTACCTGGGTCTTGACGCTCTTCTCGTTGCCCTTGGCGGTCTTGATGGTGATCTGGTCACCGTTGACCGGGGTGGCGTTGACGGCCTGGGCGAACTCCGGATTGGCAGAGGCGTAGGGCAGGGAGAGGGGATACATGCCCTGCGGCACTTCATCGGCCGGGAAGCCGACTGCATCGGCCATGGCCAGCACCCGCTGGCCGAGGGTGGCCATGGTGCCGCCACGGGCCAGGTTTTGCGGCCCGTTCACCAAATGAGGGCCCATGCCGGATTGGTAGTTGAGGGCGTACATCGCCTCCTCGGAGTACTCGTAGGATTCGATGCCAGCCGCGAAGTCGAACGGAGTCGGCTCGTCGGCGCGGTTGGCGTCCAGCACATCCAGATCCAGACCGAGGGCCTCGGCCAGCGGCTCACCGGAGAGCTCGAATTCGGTGTAGGCCAGCATGTTGGCGGCGGTGTTGAATGTCTTGTCTTCTACCTTGACGGCGGCGTGTGCGGCGCCGCTCAGGAGGGCGCAGGCGATCGCCTGGACCAGTACGGTTTTTCTCATGTCCCTTCTCACCATATGTTTGATTTTATTATGACGCTTCTCATGAATCTAAATGAGAATGGTGTGCATTATGAGGCAAAGGGGGGAGCTTGAGAAGAAAAAACCGCGCCCCTGGGGTTGAAGAGAGGAGGGGCGCGGTTGGGGGTCAGAGCAGCTTGAAGGGGATGACCAGCCGGCCGGGCTCCACCTTGAGCGCCTCGACTTTATCTTTGATCCGCGCCTCGTTCTGGCGGCTGCCGTCGAGCCGGTAGACGGGGGTCTGGGAGAGGAACAGGGAGAGCGACTGGTTGAAGGTGGGCAGCAGCGGAGTGAGGGCGGTGCCCACGTCTGCCGGCTCTGTCTTGACCGAGAGCAGCTCGAGATCGCGCAGATAGATGGCCCCCTGCTCGGCCACGTAGTCGGGGCGGGCGCTCAGGGAGAAGCGGATCTTCATCTGCTGGCTGCCCAGCGGGCTCGTCACCTGCAGATCGCCGGCGGCATCCAGCTCGACCCGGTCGGCCTGGCGGCGACCAATGCGGCTTTGCATCTCATCGAGGCGGATCTTGCTCGACATGATGCCAGGGATCCCCAGCTGTTTTTCGAAGGCGACCCTCTCTTTGAGGTATTGGTTGATCTCCCCTTCGCTGACGTTGTACTGGGTGAGTGAACAGGCGGCCAGCAGCAGGCTGAGGGGGAGCAGAAGCAGGTGCTTTAACATCGAGGATCCCGTGGGTTGAGACAATGGTCATGAAGATGGCGCCATCTTAGGGGTAAATGGCGCTCGCTGCCAGCGTGGGCGGTGAGTTCGCGGTTTTTGTCGCAGCCCCATATGGGGTGTTGGCGGCGGTGCTCATACGGGCAAGAGGAGTCGGCCCTGCACGGCGGGCCACGACGGGCAATATCCACAGATAAGTTCCAGTTTTATCGGCATAAAAATCCCATTGACCGGGGGATTTCAAAGCGAGTATTTTACCGCCGCACAAATACAAATTGATAATCATTATCATTTTGAATCATATTTGAGGGTGTAACGTGGATACTCTTGTGATGGAAAATAGCGCGCCTGCCCAGGC
>NZ_NEVB01000047.1:0-11026 GCF_002259925.1 Aeromonas sp. A35_P
GTTATATACAAAAATCGAAATAGAATTCGCCACCCCTCCGGGTGGCTGCGGATTGAGCGGCGATAGTGGCAAGATACCGATGTGCATTGTCTCTTGCTGATCTGGTAGGGCGTATACCGGTTTGAGCTCAATTTGAGCACCAAAAAGAGAGGGGGCATCGCTGGCTGAGCCAAGATGCGCAAATGCAGAGATGCAAAAAGGGAGGCGGATGCCTCCCTTTGTGTGACGGGCTCAGCGGCCCGGCGTTGTACCGAGGTCAGGCTCAGTAACCCAGAGTGAAGCGCTGGCGCAGGTGGGCCGGTTTTTCCGCTTCGTTGAGCACGCCGTCGGCCAGATCGCCGACCGTGATCCCGGCCGGTTGTTCACCGCGAAACAGCACCTGATCTGCACCTAGGCGGTAGCCGCCGCGCTTCTCGCCGGGTTCCAGGAACACGGGAGGGGAGACGAAACGCCAGTCGAGGGTGGTTTCACGGCGCAGCGCCGTGAGGCCGTCGCGGGCGGCCAGGGCCCCCTGTTTCCACTCGGCCGGGAATTCCGGGGTATCCACCAGTTGCACGCCCGGGGCAACTTCCAGACTGCCGGCGCCGCCGACCACCAGCAGCCAGCTGTTGGCCGCGACGGCGGCAGCCACGATGGCGCTGGCCCCCTTGAGGTACTGGTCGTAGATGTCCGGGGCGGTCCAGCCCGGGTTGTAGGCGCTGATCACCCGATCGTGCCCCTTGAGCACCTTGGCCAGCGCCTGGCTGTCCTGGGCATCCACCGCCACGGCGGTGACCTGCGGGTGAGCGGCTACCTTGCTCACGTCACGGACGATGGCGGTGACGTGATGGCCGCGGCTGACGGCTTCGTTGAGGATGGCTGTACCGACAAAACCGCTGGCACCGATCAGGGCAATTTTCATGGGAGATTCTCCTTCACTGTTGGAATGGGGCTATCCTACGCCCCCGAATGTGATTTAATAATCCGTTGTAAATTGCATTCACTTATAAGCTGGATTTAACAATGGGACAGCTCAAGCGTTACGCCATCTTCGCCGCCGTGGTCGAGGCGGGCAGCATGACCGGCGCCGCCAAGGCCCTCGGCATGACCCCCTCCGCCGTCAGTCAGCATATCAGCCAGCTGGAGAGCCTGCTCGGGCTCACCCTGCTGCACCGCTCCACCCGCCGCCTCAACCTGACCGAGGCGGGGGAGGTGGTGTGGCAGGGGTGCCAGTCTTTGCAGCAGACCCTCAACCAGACCGAACTGCGCCTCTCTGAGGTGCGTGACAGCCTGCTGGGGGAGGTGCGGATCACCGCCCCGGTGGGGATGGCCGGCCAGCCGCTGGCGCGGGCACTGTCGCCGTTGCTGCAGGCCCATCCCGGCCTGTGCATCCAGATCATCGCTGACGACGAGAAGCGGGATCTCATTGCCGAGCGCATCGACGTGGCGCTGCGGGTCGGTACGCTCTCGGACTCCACCCTGGTGGCGCGCAAGCTGGGCCAGACCCGGATGCTGCTGTGCGCCTCGCCCGCCTATCTGGCGCGCAAGGGCACCCCGCGCAGCCCGGAGGCGCTGCTGGAACATGACTGGCTGGCCGCCGACATGCTGAGCGGCGGCCTGACCTTCTTCGACGAGAAGGGGCAGGGGCACAGGGTCAAGCCCAAGCCGCGGGTGGTCTGCAACAACGTGCTGCCGCTGCGCCAGTTCACCCTGGCGGGGCAGGGGGTGTCGCTGCAACCGGAGGGGGAGATTGCCGAAGATCTCGCCTCGGGTCGCCTGCTGGAATTGCTGCCGGGTTTTCGGGTGCCACCGATGGAGATCCACGCCATCACCCCGCAGCGGGAGATCCCGGAGAAGGTGCGCCGGGTGATCGCCGCCCTGCGCAGCCACTTCGCCGAGCCGGTGGGGGCCGCGGCAACACGTCCGTAACCCGGGCAAGGGAGAGACGGGCATTCCGGTTGGCTGGAGCAAACCAGGATCAAACAGAGAGGGCAGCCCGCGGGCTGCCCTCTGTCGATGCGCTGTGTCGATTAGACAAGGCCGATGAGACAAGGCCAGGCCTCACTTCATGTAGAGGCCGCCGTTGATGGCCAGGGTCTCGCCGGTGATATAGGCACCCGCCTCGCTGGCAAGAAACACCACGGCGGCGGCGATCTCTTCCGGCTTGGCCAGCCGGCGCATGGGGATGTCGGCCTTGATGCTGTCGAGGATGTCGGTGCGGATCGCCTCCACCATGGGGGTGGCGGTGTAGCCGGGGGCGATGGCGTTGACCGTCACCCCGAAGCGGGCCCCTTCCGCCGCCAGCGCCTTGGTGAAGCCCAGCATGCCCGCCTTGGCGGCCGAGTAGTTGACCTGGCCGAACTGCCCCTTCTGGCCATTGACCGAGGAGATGTTGATGATGCGGGCATCGCGCTGCTCGCACATGGCGTCGAACAGCGGCTGGGTGACGTTGTAGAGGCTGCACAGGTTGGTATGGATCACCTCGAACCACTGCTCCGGGGTCATCCGCTTGAAGGCCCCGTCCCGGGTGATGCCGGCATTGTTGACCAGCACGTCCACCCGCCCTTCATCCTGCAGCAAGCGGCCCAAGGCCTCGCGGCACATGGCGGTGTCGGCTACGTCCAGCGCCAGCAGCCGCACCTGATCCGGCCTAAAACCCTGCTCTGCATACCAGTCGTGCGCCGCCGCGCCGTTGGCACTGGAGTGGGTGGCGATGATGCGATACCCCTGGGCCAGCAAGGCGGTGGTGATGGCGGATCCGATGCCGCCACGGGCTCCGGTGATCAAGGCAACTTTCTTCATCTTGGCTCTCCCTGCATAAAAAGATTCGAACGAGGACTTTATGGGCTTTTTGGGGTAATTGATATATTTGTTTTCAAACAATCTGACAGGGAAACGCGTCACTTTTGTGACAGCCTGCCAAGCTGGCTTGACGGACCAGCACTCGAGCCACCTGGCAAGAGGGCGGACGCGACCATACCGCCAGCCCTTGCCGCCAAGGTGGCGGCCATGTTTAATGGGGCCCTTGCGCGCAGCGCCTTGCCGACAGCCAGATCCGATCTCGCCATGACCAGCTTATCTTCCACCCCAGAGGCCGAACCCCGGCCGCACAGCCAGCTGACCCGCATCGAGCGGGTACTCGACTACATCCACGCCAACCTGGATCAGCCGCTGGCGCTGGCCGAGCTGGCTGAGCAGAGCTGCTGGTCGCGCTGGCAGCTGCAGCGGGTGTTCCTCCATGAGACGGGGCTGACGGTGGCCCACTATGTGCGCGAGCTCAAGCTGAGTCAGGCGGCAGAGGCGCTGCTGTCTGGTCGCCAGCGGGTGCTGGATCTGGCGCTCTGTTACGGTTTTGGCTCCGAGGTGAGCTTCAGCCGCGCCTTCAAGCAGCAGTTCGGTTGCTCGCCGCTGGCCTATCGCAAGCGGGGTCTGCGGCTGGGGCTGCGTACCCCCCTGGTGCGGGCGACCCTGCCGCAGCCCATGCCTGCCAGGCTGGTACAGGAGCGGATCGAGAGTCAGCCGGGCTTTATCCTGCAAGGGGTGAAGGGGCAGATCCGCGGGCTGTTTGCCGCCGTCCCCGATTTTCAGCAGACGGAGCCTGCCATCTGGCGCGCCCTGGGCACGGCGGGCGGTTTGCCACCCGGGCAGGAGCGGGTTGGGGTGGTGGATGTTTCTGGCGCCGGCGAGTCGCTCCCCTACTGGGCGGGCAGCGTGATGGAGGAGGGGGCCAGCCTGCCCGCCGGTCTGGCACGCCTCCCGGTGCCGGCCCAGACCTACGCGGTGCTGAGTTACGTGGGCCCGGTCAGCCAGCTGGGGCAGACCCTCAACTGGTTTATCCTGCACTGGCTGCCGAGCTCCGGCTATCGCGGGCTGGACGGCTTCGAGCTGGAGCGCTACGCCCCCGATTTTGACGGCAACCAGCCGGATGCCCGCATGGAGTACTGGCTGCCCGTCGCCCCTCTCTGACAGGGCTATTCCCTTGCCCGGCTGATGTCGGGCGCTGCTATCCCTCTTCCCTTTTTGCTGCGCCAGGCTTTGCTATTCATTCGATATCGCCTGCGTTGCTGCCGTCAGTTTAGGTATCCGCATGGGGCCATGTCGGCCGCATTTTCTCCCTCTTTAGCGCCAACATGCCCCAAATTGTTAATTCAAGGGCAAAATGACCCAATAAAATGCAAATGAGATTTGTTGCTATTCTCTCATTGCATTCGAGGATCAGATGTACGCCACTCACCCCCCTTTGTCCCTGGTCGCCGCGACTATCTCCGCCCTGTTGGCTGGCCCCGTGCAGGCAACTGCTGCCGAGCGCCCGACACAGACCCGGGCCGACGAGACCCTGACCGTGCTCGGCGAGACCTATCGCAACACCGCGACCAAGACCCGGCTCGACCCCATCGAGACGCCCCAGGCCATCTCGGTGGTGGAGGGGGACACCCTGGAGCAGCGCGGCGTCAGCTCGGTGAGCGAGGCGCTGCGCTACGTGCCCGGCGTCAACACCGAGCTGAGAGGCGGGGCGGTCAACCGGCTGGATCTGTTCAACATCCGCGGCTTTGACAACTACCAGAACTTTTACGACGGCCTGCTGCTGCAGTACAACGACTGGAACCTGCAGCCCCAGATCGATCCGGTGGCCATCGAGCAGTTGGAGGTGTTCAAGGGGCCCACCTCCGTGCTCTACGGCAGCATGCCCCCCGGCGGCATGGTGAACCTCATCGCCAAGCGCCCCCAGCGAGAGAGCAGGCACAGCGTCAGCGTGGCGAGCGGGACGGGCACCCTCAAGGAGCTGGCCCTCGACAGCACCGGTGCCCTCAACGACCAGTTTGCCTATCGGCTGGTGGGGCTGGCCCGCCAGAAAGAGGGTCAGGCGGTGACCTCAGAGGAGGAGCGCTACGTGCTGGCGCCCTCTCTCGACTGGCAGTTGAGTGAGCGCACCCTGCTAAACCTCAACCTCTATTACCAGAAAGACCCGCAAGCCGGCATCTACACCACGGTGCCGGCCAGCGGCTCGGTCAAGTCCAACCCGCTGGGCCAGCTGGGCAGCGATACCTTCCTTGGCGATGAAAACTGGAACCACTACAGCCGGGAGGTGACCCTGCTCGGCTACAAGCTGAGCCACGACTTCAACGCCAACTGGCAGCTGCTGCAAAACGCCCGCTACATGGATGCCTCGGCCAACCAGCAGAACACCTACAACGCGGCGCTGGCGGCCGATAACCGTACCCTGGCCCGCAACGCCTACCTGACCGATGAAGAGTCTCGCGGCTTTGTCATCGATAACCAGCTGGCGGGCAAGGTGCAGACCGGCAAGGCCCAGCACAACCTGCTGCTGGGGGTGGATTACCAGTATCTGGATGCGCGCATTCTCTACCGGGATACCCTCGACTACTCTGCCCCGACCATCGACATTTTCAACCCGAATCACCAGCAGATAGTGCCGGCAGATCTGGCCTTCAACTATCAGGACAACCGCACCATCCGCCAGTACCAGAGCGGCCTCTACCTGCAGGATCAGGTGCGCCTCGATCGGCTGGTGGTCATCGGCGGCGCCCGCTACGACCGCTACCGGATGGACACCGACAGCCGGACCCTCTATCAGGGGGCGGCGAGCAACACCCTGGCCCAGATCGATCAGGACAACCTCTCGCTGCGCCTCGGCGCCCTCTACGAGCTGGATCACGGTCTCTCGCCCTATGTGAGCTATGCCGAGAGTTTCGAACCGGTGGCGGGGGCGGACAAGCAGGGCCAGGCGTTCAAACCGGCCACCGGCCGGCAGTGGGAGGGGGGGCTCAAGTTCCTCTCCGAGGACATGAGCAAGACCGCCACTCTCTCGGCGTTCCACATCACCAAGCAAAATGCCCTAGTGACGGATCCGGACAATGTCTACGGGCCCAAGCTGCAGACCGGCGAGATGGTCTCCAAGGGGGTCGAACTGGAGGGGCGACTCGATCTCTCCAGCCGCTGGGATCTGACGCTGAGCTATACCCGTCAGGAGATGGAGATCACCCGCGACACTACCAGCCTGCAGGGCAAGACCCCGGTCTGGGTGCCGAAACAAATGGCTTCGCTGTGGAGCAACTACCTGCCGGCCGGCCCGCAGGAAGGAGTGCGCCTGGGGGCCGGCCTGCGCTACGTGGGGGAGGCCCAGCTTGATGCCGCCAACACCGATACGGTGCCGGATTACCTGCTGATGGACATGGCCGCCTCCTACGATCTGGCCAAGCTCAGCCAGCGTCTGCAAGGGGCAGAGGTGTCACTCAGCGCCAGCAACCTGTTCAACAAGACCTACTACTCCTGCTACGACCAGAACAACTGCTGGTTTGGCGCAGAGCGCAGCGTGGAGGCGCGACTCAAATACGTATTCTGACCCTGCGTCCCGGGCCGAGCCCGGGGCTCTCTCACCCCATGAGCGGCGCCGGCCGTCGTGCCCGCAGCCCGGGGGCACGGCGCGAGCCGGATCTGCAGTCACTGGCGGATCACGGCGCCCTGTTCGCGGCCGCCGCCGGGCTTATTCCGTCCCTCAAGGGGCGGCTGGTGGCTGCCGGCGAGGCCGCGGCGCTGTTGATGGCGACCGAACAGGCCACGCCGGCCGAGGTGGCGGCCGCGCTGCACGAGCATTGGCGGCTGGCCCATCCGGAGGCGGGCCCCGCCTACTGGCTCACCCGCAGCTGGGGCATGCTCTGCTGGCAATCCATCTATCTTGCCATGGTGGCCGTCTATCGGCTGCGGGCCGTGCCGGCGCTGGAGAGGTTGGGCCAGGGCTATCAGGATGGGCTGGTATCGGGCTTTACCCTGCCGGCCGAACCCATGATCAAGGGGGAGCAGGAGCTCTTGATCAAGGCGGCGGGCGAGCGGCTGCAGGCCCATTGGCAGGCGCTGTTCGCAGCGCTCGGGCAGGTGCAGCGACTGAGGCCCGGTTTCGTGCGACCGCTCTTGGCGGACGATCTGCTGGCAGCGCTGGTGCGGGTGCCCGCGTTCTTTGACGAGATAAGCCCCGCCGAGGTGGCGACCCATGCGCCGCACTGGCTTGCCGCCTGCGGCCTGCTGGCCGAGCATCTGACGGGCTGGCAGCCAGCGGCCGGTTTGGTCGGTTATGTGCGCCAGCGCTGCTGCCTGCACTACAAGCGCCGCGATGGTGAGCTGTGCGCCAACTGCCCGCGGCGGCAGGGGGCGGCGAGCTGTGAAGAGGGTGCTTGAATAAGAAGCCCTGCGTGATGACAAGCCGCCCTCAGGCGGCTTTTTACTGCGCCTCGCCGTATGGATGACTGCGCTTTTACATCGGCCATGCTTGATACGAATCTGCTGTCTGCAGGTAAGCTGGCGCAGTGTCCCTTCTCCTGCACATTACTGCGCTTTTGCATCGCCCATCTTGCTGCGAATGCGCTCAAACAGGCTCTGCAGACAGGCTTGATCCCGGTCGGCGGCGCGCACGGCGCCATACATGTGGCGCCGTACCCCCTCGGCGAGCGGGCGCGCCTCGAGCAGCCCCTGACGCACAAACTCCTCGCAAGCCCAGCGCGGCAGGGCGGCGACGCCAAGGCCAGCGGCGGCCATCTGCAGCATCACGGAGGTGTTGTCCACCGGCTTGCAGCGGGCGGGCTCGATGCCGGCCGGCTGCAGGAAGCGGCTGAACACGTCCATCCGCGCCCGCTCCACCGGGTAGACCAGCAGCACCTCGGGGCGTAGATCCTCAGGCTTGATGGTCTGCTGGCCACAGAGAGGGTGATCCGGCGCCATCACCAGCACCAGCTCGAAGGCGAACAGCGGCTCGAAGTGGAGATCGCCGCGCGCCTGCACGTCCGAGGTGAGCAGCAGGTCGAGCTGGCCGCCGAGCAGGGCGCTGATGGCATCAAAGCCCGGCACCGACTCCACCTCCAGATCCACTCCCGGCCACTGGCGGCGAAAATCGGGCAATAGCGGCAGCAGCCACTGGATGCAGCTGTGGCAATCGAGCGCCAGGTGAAGGCGACCGGCGTCGCCGCTGTGCAGGGCCTGCAGCTGTTTCTCGGTCTGCGCCAGCGCCGGCAGCACCTGGCGGGCCAGCCCCAGCAGCTGGTTGCCGGCCGCCGTCAGCACCAGCGGCCGGCTCTTGCGCAGATAGAGCTCCAGATTGAGGCGGGTCTCCAGCTCTTTTAGCTGGTGGGAGAGGGCGGACTGGGTGAGGTTGAGGCAGAGCGCCGCCCCGGCCAGCGAGCCCTGCTCGGCCAGCGCGCTCACTGTCTTCAGGTGCTTGATGTCGATCCCCGGGTTGCTTGACACCGCCATGGTATCCCTCCTTGTTGTGCCTGGGCGGCGGCTTGTTGCCCGCCTTGAGAATTTCTTGAGAGCCAGTTGAAAAGGATTCAATAGCCAACGCCACCTTATCTTGTCATTTTGGATGTGTAAACATCTGGATGGCTAAATCATCCAGTTCACCATCAGATGAATGAGCATAAGGAATGGAACCTATGACCTGCGCACACACCCTGGGCTTTCCCCGTATCGGCGCCAAGCGCGAGCTGAAATTTGCCCTCGAATCCTACTGGCGCGGCGAAACCAGCCAGGCCGAACTCATCGCCACCGGCAAGAGCCTGCGTGAGCGTCACTGGCAGGCCCAGCAACAGGCCGGTGTGACCCTGCTGCCGGTGGGTGACTTCGCCTGGTACGATCAGGTGCTCGGCACCAGCCTGCTAGTGGATGCCATCCCCGCCCGCCACCGCCATGGCGACACCGATCTCGATACCCTGTTCCGAGTCGCCCGTGGCCGTGCGCCGACCGGCCCGGCCGCTGCCGCCGCCGAGATGACCAAGTGGTTCAACACCAACTACCACTACCTGGTGCCCGAGTTCAGCCGCGACCAGCGCTTCAAACTGGGCTGGAGCCAGCTGTTTGACGAAGTGGAAGAGGCCAAGGCGCTGGGGCTGCCGGTCAAGGCGGTGCTGCTGGGGCCTGTCTCCTACCTCTGGCTTGGCAAAGAGAAAGAGAGCGGCTTCTCCCGCCTCGAGCTGCTCGACCGCCTGCTCATCGTCTATCAGGAGATCCTGGCGAAACTGGCCGCCCAGGGGGTGGAGTGGGTGCAGATCGACGAGCCGGCGCTGGCGCTGGACTTGCCGGACGAGTGGCGCCTCGCCTACCTCAACGCCTATGAGCGTCTGGCCGGCCCCTGCAAGCTGCTGCTCACCACCTACTTCGGGTCGGTGGCTCATCAGCGCGACATCATCACCAGCCTGAAGGTGGATGGCCTGCACCTGGATCTGGTGGCGGCCCCCGAGCAGCTGGAGACGCTAGTCCCGCACCTGCCGGCCCAGTGGGTCATCTCGGCCGGGGTCATCAACGGTCGCAACGTCTGGCGTGCTAACCTGGCCAAGCTGGTACCGACTCTAAAATCGCTGAAGGATAAGCTTGGCGAGCGGCTCTGGGTGGCCTCCTCCTGCTCCTTGCTGCACAGCCCGGTAGATTTGACCCTGGAACACGAGCTGGATCCCCAGACCCGCAGCTGGTTCGCCTTTGCCCTGCAAAAATGCTACGAGCTGGGGCTGCTGGCTGACCATCTCAATGGTGGGGAGCTGGACAAGATCACCGCCTACAGCCAGCCCATCGTGGATCGGGAGTCCGACAGCCGGGTGCACAAGAAGGCGGTGCAGTCACGGCTCGCCAGCCTCACCAACAGCGATTTCGAGCGCCACAGCGCCTACCCGGTGCGGGCCGAGGCACAGCGCGCGGATCTCAAGTTGCCGCTGCTGCCGACCACCACCATCGGCTCCTTCCCGCAGACCTCGGAAATTCGGGTGCTGCGCCAGGATTGGCGAGCCGGTCGTATCGACGACAGTGCCTACGAGGCGGGCATTCAGGCCCAGATCAAGGATGCCATCCTGCGCCAGGAGGCCATCGGACTAGACGTGCTGGTGCACGGCGAAGCCGAGCGCAACGACATGGTGGAGTACTTCGGTGAGCTGCTGGATGGCTTTGCCATCACCCGCTTCGGCTGGGTACAGAGCTATGGCTCCCGCAGCGTCAAGCCGCCGGTGATCACCCGCGACATCGACCGACCGACGCCGATGACCCTGGCGTGGACCCGGTTTGCCCAGAGCCTGACCGACAAGCCGGTCAAGGGCATGCTGACCGGCCCTGTGACCATCCTCTGCTGGTCATTCCCGCGCGAAGACGTGAGCCGCGAGCAGTCCGCCCTGCAGATTGGCCTGGCCATTCGCGACGAGGTGGCTGACTTGGAAGCCGCCGGCATCAAGATCATCCAGATCGACGAACCGGCGATCCGCGAAGGCTTGCCCCTGCGCAAGCAGGATCATCAGGCTTATCTGGACTGGGCGGTGCGCGCCTTCCGTCTGAGCGCGAGCCCGGTAGTGGACAGCACCCAGATCCACACCCACATGTGCTACAGCGACTTCAACCTCATCATAGAGGCGGTGGCGGCGCTCGATGCGGACGTGATCACCATCGAGACCAGCCGTAGCCAGATGCTGCTGCTGGGGGCGTTCGAGCGCTTCAACTACCCCAACGAAATCGGCCCGGGCGTCTATGACATCCACTCGCCGAACGTGCCGAGCCAGGGCTGGATTGAGGATCTGATCCGCAAGGCCGCCAAGCAGATCCCGGCAGAGCGGCTCTGGGTCAACCCGGACTGCGGCCTCAAGACCCGCGGCTGGGAAGAGACCGAGGCCGCCCTCAAGGTAATGGTCGATGCCACCAAGGCGCTGCGCGCCGAGCTGGCCTGAAGAACATCAGCAAACAACAAGAGAGTACGGGCATAACGAAGAGGGAAGGCGCAAGCCTTCCCTCTCTCTTTTTATGCCGGATAAGTTATGCCGGATAAGCCGTTGACGTTGGCCGGGGGAGGGGCTGTAGCAATGACGGCGCGGGCAGGCCGGGTGGCATGTCGGTACCCGAATACTGGACGCAGCCCCCATAGCCCCCGCCATGTTCCCCCTGTTTTGCAAGGCTGGCTCCTCGACCTGCAAGCGTGGCAGCTTGACGATATCACCCCGCCTGCGCCGATGAGCTCTCGCCCATTTTTGCATTCGATGCGCTTGCGCTAGGCTGTGTTCTCAAAATG
>NZ_NEVB01000048.1:0-11002 GCF_002259925.1 Aeromonas sp. A35_P
TTTTAATATTGATGCGTATTTTTTCATGATTTTGCATAAAGAAAATGCCGACCATGTTCCTGTCGGTGGACTATGGATGCCACGGCTGGGGAGAACTAGGTTGGCGATGCGGCAGCTCCGGGGTGAGGAGGGCTGAAGTCAGTCGAAGAGGATAGGTGGGGACACCCATCGCTGTTGGTGGGAATGTCGGGGGGAGGTTATCTCTTTGGCGGTTGCATAAAAAAAGCCCGCTTTGATCGCGGGCCTTTTGATGGCTTGCCGGACCCAGTCCTGGCCCGGATTTGGCACCGGGGACAGGGGGGCGCGCTGGTCTGCTTGGCTTAGCGGGCGCGTACCACCAGTCCCTTGAGGTAGAAGCCTTCCGGATAGGCGGTGCCGATGGGGTGATCGGATGCCTGGGACAAGAGCTCCAGGATCTGGGCGTCGCGGCCGGCATCGAGCGCCGCATCGGCGACGATCTTCTGGAACAGGCTCTGTTCCATCAGGCCGGAGCAGGAGTAGGTCAGCAGCACGCCACCCGGTGCCAGCAGCTGGAACGCCAGCATGTTGATGTCCTTGTAGCCGCGGCAGGCGCCCAGCAGCTGGGCCTTGCTCTCGGCAAACTTGGGCGGATCCAGCACGATGACGTCGAACTTCTCGCCCTTCTCGCGGTATTCACGCAGCAGCTTGAACACGTCGTGACGCACGAACTGGGTGTTGCTGGTATCCAGCCCGTTAAGCTCGGCGTTCTGACGGGCGATGTCCAGTGCATTCTGGGAGAGATCGACGTTGACCACTTCCTTGGCACCGCCCTTGAGGGCGTAGACACCAAAACCACCGGTGTAGCAGAAGCAGTTGAGCACCCGCTTGCCTTCGGTGTACTTGGCGGCGGCCTGACGGTTGTCACGCTGATCCAGATAGAAGCCGGTCTTGTGGCCGTTTCGAATGTCCACCAGGATCTTGACGCCGCCGTTCTCCTCGATCACCACCGGCTCGCTCGGGGTCTCACCATGGATGACGCCGGTGCGCTCTTTCAGCCCTTCCTTCTTGCGCACCGCCACGTCGGAGCGCTCATAGATGCTGCACTCGGGGTAGAGGGTGCGCAGCGCCTGGGTGATCAGCTCGCGCTGGAACTCGGCACCGGCGGAGAGAATTTGGCACACCAGAAAATCGGCGTAGCGGTCGATGGTGAGACCCGGCAGGCCGTCGGACTCGGCGGCGCAGAGGCGATAGCCGGTGAGGCCCTGACGCTTGATGAGCCCATCACGGGACTCCTGGGCGTATTTGAGGCGACGGATGAAGAAGTCGAGATCGACGGTCTCATCCTTGTCGAAGGTCCAGACCCGGGCGCGGATCTGGGAGCTGCCGGACCAGGCGCCACGGGCGAGCCATTTGCCGTCATGGGTGAGGATCTCGACGGTATCGCCGTCAATGGGGTTGCCCTGAACCCGCTCGATCCCCTTGGAGAAGATCCAGGGGTGGCGACGCAGCAGGGATTTTTCGCGGCCTTTGACGAGATAGATGGAAGCGCTCATGGGAGTTGCCAGATGGTCAAAAGAAAAGGGGCCACATTCTATGTGGCCCGCTGGCAAAACTCAAACAACCTTGGCAGATAGCGTCAGACTCTGGGAGCTTGTTGTTAGAAAAATCAGATCTTTAGCCCATTCAATGCCTGGGTCAGCTCGGTGGCGGTGGCCTTGAGGCCGGCTGTGCCGGCCACCGAGGCGCTGGCGGACGCTTCCACCTGGCCCGCTTCATGGCGCACCTGATCCAGATTGCGGGTGATCTCTTCGGCCACCGAGCTCTGCTGTTCGCTCGAAGTGGCGATCTGGGTGCTCATCTCCAGCACTGCATCGCTGTGGTTGCTGAGCTTGTCGATGTCGAGCCCCACCTCGCTGATGAGCTGCTGGCTGCTGGCCGCCCGCTCCACCGTCTTCTCCATGATGTCGTTCAGTGCCCCGGTGCCGGTCTGCAGCTCTTCAATCATCTGCTGGATCTCTACCGTGGCCTGCTGGGTGCGGCTGGCCAGGGTGCGAACCTCGTCGGCCACCACCGCGAAGCCGCGGCCCTGCTCGCCGGCGCGGGCCGCTTCGATGGCAGCGTTGAGGGCCAGCAGGTTGGTCTGCTGGGAGATGGCGTTGATGACGTTGACCACTTCGTTGATGCGATTGGCATTGTGGGTCAGCCGCTCCACCGCGCCGGAGGCGTTGCCGATCTCGTCGGCCAGGGTGCGGATGGCGGTGATGGTGCGCGATACCCGGGAGGCGCCGTTGGCCGCCTCTTCGCTCGACTGGCGGGTCTGCTGCAGGGTGTCGTTGGCGTTGCGGGCAACCTCGCGAATGGCGGCGGACATCTGCTCCATGGCGGCGGCCAGGGAGTCCATGTGCTGGCGCTGGGAGCGGGCCATGGTTTCGCCTTCACTCGCATGATCGCGAAACTCGTCGGCGGCCATGGCCAGCGCCTCGGCGGACTCTTCCACCAGCTGTACTATCTTGTGCTGGCGGTCGGTGAAGCGGTCGATGCTGCCGGCCAGAATGGAGAACTCGTCGCGCACCGGAAAGAAGTTGAGGCGGAAGGTGAGATCGCCATCCGCCACTGTCTGCAGCGCCTTGTTGGTGGAGTAGAGCGCCCCCGATACGAAGGTCATCAGGTAGTGGGTCACCAGGGCCAGCAGGGCGGCCAGCACGGCTATGATGGTGAGGGTGGTTCCTTGGCCATCCCACAGGGAGTAGCGGGAGGCATCCAGGGTACCGGTGACGACCCCGGCCTGGCCGGCGCTGGCGCCGTATCGATAGATGTCGCCCTGCTGGGTCAATCCTGTGCTGCCGGTCGGGCTCAGCGTGAGCTCGGCGGGCAGGGTCAGATCGGCGTGCTGGCTGGCCAGCTGGGCGCTCAGTTCGACCCGCTGCTTGAGCTGATCCAGGCGCAGTTGCATCTCCTGCTGATGGCCGTCTGCCAGCAGATACCAGCTTATAAAGGCGATGAACAACAGCGGACACCAGAAGGTGATGAGAAATTTTTCGCTGATCGTGAGGTGAATGAGATAACGGTCAACCCACCGAAACTTTACTTCTTTCATAATGGTATTGCGTCCTGCAAGGGGATGAGAGTGTCGCGCTCATTATCGCCTTGGAGGGAAATTTCTTAAGGGGAAGGTGTGAGAAATGGGAGAGCAATCGTTTGTCGTGCGAGTGTGGGGCCTGGTGCAGGGGGTGGGGTTTCGTTACTTCACCCGGGAGCGGGCGCTGCAACTGGGGCTGCGGGGCCATGCCTACAACCTGGAAGATGGCTCGGTGGAGATCCTCATCTGCGGGCCGGAGCAGAGCGTGCAAATGATGCTGGGCTGGCTGGAGCGCGGGCCGCGTACCGCCGAGGTGACCCGGATGGAGTATGAAGTGGCGCCACCACCCAAGGGGAGCGGCTTTCATACCAATTGAGCGCCTTGCCACGCCAATGATGCCGAACAACCATGAAAAACGGGAGCCTTGCGGGCTCCCGTTTGCATTGACGCTCTCTTGTCCGCAGGTCAGCCGGCCTGGGCGGCGTCGGCGATGGCCTGGGTCTTGGCCAGCACCGCCTGCAGGGCGGGGCGCTTGGCCAAGCGATCCCGATAGGCCGCGAGTTTGGGCGGAATGGTCTGCTCGAAGCGGGTGGCCCACATCAGGGTATGGGCCAGCAGCAGATCGGCGATGGTTACCTGCTCACCCAGCAGGTAACCCTGCTCGGGCACCCAGGATTCGGCGATGGCCGCCGCCTTGTCAAACTCCCACTTGGCGGTGGGGAAGATGGCCGGCAGGCGCTGGGCCTCGGGCAGAGCGAAGCGGTGCTTGCCGATGGTCCACAGTGGCTGCTCCAGCTCGCAGGTGATGAAGCTGACCCACTGGGCGTGCAGCGCCGAGGCCTGGGTCCCCCTGGCCGGCAGCCAGTTCGGGCCATACACCTCGGCCAGGTACTGCATGATGGCGGCGGACTCGGTCAACACGAACTCCCCGTCCTTGAGCACCGGCATCTTGCCGCTTGGATTGAGGGTCAAAAACCAGTCGCTGCGATTCTCGCCCTTGGCGAAGTCGAGAAACTGGAACTGCCATGCCACGTCCAGCTCTTCCAGTAACCAGGATACGCGCAGGGCCCGGCTGACGGGGGTGCCATATAAGGTGATCATGCTTGCTCCTTGCCTGATGAATGGGCCATGGGCCCGAAGTGAATCGCCAGTCTAGGCAAATTGCTTGGGAGCAACAAGCACCCAAGGTGGGAGACAAAGCGCAAAACGGCGCAAGCGGTGGGAGAAGAGGAGGAGGAAAGAGGGAAAATAAAAGGGAGGCCCCAGGCCTCCCTCATTGTTAACGGCTACGTTAGCGCTTACTTGACGCGCATGCCAGGCTGGGCGCCTTCCTGCGGCTCAAGGATCCAGAGATCCTTGCCACCCGGGCCGGCGGCCAGCACCATGCCTTCGGACATGCCAAAGCGCATCTTGCGCGGGGCCAGGTTGGCCACCATCACGGTCAGCTTGCCTTCCAGATCTTCGGGGTTGTAGGCGGACTTGATGCCGGCAAACACCTGACGGGTCTCGCCACCGATGTCCAGTTGCAGCTTGAGCAGCTTGTCCGCTTCCGGCACCGCTTCGGCCTTCGTGATCAGCGCCACGCGCAGGTCAATCTTGGCGAAGTCGTCATAGGCGATGGTTTCGCTGATGGGGTCGTCAACCAGCGAGCCGGTGGCTTTCGGTGCCTGCTCTTTGGCCAGATCCTCTTTGGAAGCCTCGATCATGGCTTCAATCTTGGCCGGCTCGATGCGGGAGAAGAGCGCCTTGAACGGGGCGACAGTGTGGTCGACCAGCGGGGCAGCGATACCATCCCAGCTGAGGGTCTCGGCCAGGAAGGCCTCGGCGCGCTCGGCCAGCAGCGGCATGACGGGCTTGAGGTAGGCCATCAGCACGCGGAACAGGTTGATGCCGACGGAGCAGACCGCTTGCAGCTCGGCATCCGCCCCTTCCTGCTTGGCGATGACCCAGGGGGCCTTGTCGTCCACGTAGCGGTTGGCCTTGTCGGCCAGTGCCATGATCTCGCGGATGGCGCGGCTGAACTCGCGGCTCTCGTAGGCTTCGGCGATGGCAGTGCGGGCGTTGGCAAACTCGGCGTAGAGCTCAGGCTCGGCGCAGGTGGCGGCCAGCTTGCCGTCGAAGCGCTTGGCGATGAAGCCGGCGTTGCGCGACGCCAGGTTGACCAGCTTGTTGACCACATCGGCGTTGACGCGCTGCACGAAGTCTTCGAGGTTCAAGTCCAGATCGTCGATGCGGCTGTTGAGCTTGGCGGCGTAGTAGTAACGCAGGCACTCAGGATCCAGGTGGTTCAGATAGGTGGAGGCCTTGATGAAGGTACCCTTGGACTTGGACATCTTGGCGCCGTTGACGGTCACGTAGCCGTGCACGTTGACCTTGGTCGGCTTGCGGAAACCTGCGCCTTCCAGCATGGATGGCCAGAACAGGCAGTGGAAGTAGGCGATGTCCTTGCCGATGAAGTGGTAGAGCTCGGCCTCGGAGTCCGCTTTCCAGTAGCTGTCGAAATCGATGTCGCCGCGCTTGTTGCACAGGTTCTTGAACGACGCCATGTAACCGATGGGGGCATCCAGCCAGACGTAGAAGTACTTGCCCGGGGCGCCCGGAATTTCGAATCCGAAATAGGGGGCGTCACGGGTGATGTCCCACTGCTGCAGGCCGCTTTCAAACCACTCCTGCATCTTGTTGGCCATCTCTTCCTGAATGGCGCCGGAGCCACGCACCCAGTCGGCCAGCCATTTTTCAAACTGCGGCAGGTCGAAGAAGAAGTGCTCGGAGTCCTTCATCACCGGGGTGGCGCCGGAGACGGCAGATTTCGGATCGATGAGCTCGGTCGGGCTGTAGGTGGCGCCGCAGCTGTCACAGTTGTCGCCATACTGCTCCGGAGACTTGCACTTGGGGCAGGTACCCTTGACGAAACGATCCGGCAGGAACATGGATTTTTCCGGATCGAACAGCTGGGAGATGGTGCGGCTCTTGATCTTGCCGCCGGCCTGCAGACGACCGTAGATAAGCTCCGCCAGCTCGCGGTTCTCGTCGCTGTGGGTGGAGTGATAGTTGTCAAAGCTGATGTTGAAGCCGGCGAAGTCGGCCTGGTGCTCCTGGGAGACGGCCGCGATCATCTCTTCCGGGGTGATCCCCAGCTGTTGGGCCTTGAGCATGATCGGGGTGCCGTGGGCATCGTCGGCACAGACAAAGTGCACCTGGTGACCGCGCATTCGCTGATAACGAACCCAGATATCGGCCTGGATGTGTTCCAGCATGTGGCCAAGATGGATGGAGCCATTGGCATAGGGAAGGGCGCAGGTTACCAGCATTGTACGAGGATCAGTTGCCATATAGTCGTTCTTGATGTGCTTGTTGGGATGATAGAGTGCCGTGCATGTTACCCGAATTGGGGGTAGCCTGCCTAGGGTTGTGGCTCGTCCTGCCCGCCGGCGCACGCCGGTCGGCAAGCAGGCAAGCCACTGATTTGTGTGCGGTAACCGTTCACCTCAAGATAATGACAAGATAATGACAAGATAATGAGGAGTTAATGGTGATTGATTCAGTAAAA
This sequence comes from Aeromonas sp. A35_P, assembly GCF_002259925.1. Lineage (NCBI taxonomy): Bacteria > Pseudomonadati > Pseudomonadota > Gammaproteobacteria > Aeromonadales > Aeromonadaceae > Aeromonas > Aeromonas sp. A35_P. The sequence goes on from NZ_NEVB01000048.1 coordinate 6,591, forward strand.
CAGATCCTGGCCGAATTTAAGCCGACAGGGTGGGGCAAGGATCTGGTGGCTGCCGGCTTCGTGCGCAGCATCGACAAACAGGGTTCGGCGCTCACCATCAAGCTGGTGTTGCCTTTCGCCGGCCACTCCCTGTTCGAGCAGATCCAGCAGGACTTCGATGCCCGGCTGCGCAGCGTCACCGGTGCGACCCGTATCGACTGGGTGGGCGAGATCGAGGTGGCCAGCATGCCGCGGGCGCAGGGGCTGGCGGCGGTGCAGGGCATTCGCAACATCATCGTGGTCGCCTCTGGCAAGGGCGGGGTGGGCAAGTCTACCACCGCCGTCAACCTGGCGCTGGCACTGCAAAAGGAGGGGGCGCGAGTCGCCATTCTGGATGCGGACATTTACGGCCCCTCCATCCCGACCATGACCGGAACCCTCAAGGAGCGCCCCGTCAGCCATGACGGCAAGTTGATGGAGCCGGTGATGGCCTGTGGCCTCAAGAGCAACAGCATCGGCTATCTGGTCTCCGAGCAGGATGCCACCATCTGGCGCGGCCCCATGGCGAGCAAGGCGCTGGCCCAGATCCTCCACGAGACCCGCTGGGGCGAGGTGGACTACCTGGTGGTGGACATGCCGCCGGGCACCGGCGACATCCAGCTCACCCTGGCCCAGCAGGTACCGACCACGGCAGCGGTGATCGTCACCACCCCTCAGGATGTGGCGCTGGCGGATGCGCGCAAGGGGGTGGCCATGTTCAACAAGGTCAATGTACCCGTGCTCGGCATCGTCGAGAACATGAGTTATCACGTCTGCAGCGCCTGTGGTCATCATGAGGCGATATTCGGTACCGGAGGCGGCCAGAAGATGGCCGAGCAGTATCAGGTGGCACTGCTGGGTCAGCTGCCACTGCACATCGACATCCGCAAACACATGGACGATGGCTGCCCGACCGTGTTCGGCGCACCGAAAGGGGAGCTGGCAGAGGCCTATCTGAAACTGGCCCGTCGGGTGGGGGCTGAGCTCTATTTCAGCGGAAAACCGATTGCGACTCCCCTCTATGCCATGGCGCTGGATGAATAATCGGCGGTCGGCTGTTTGAGGTAGATTTGAGGGTGGGCAGGGCTCACCCTTTTTTATATAATGGATCGGTTTAAACAATCCCCACTGCTCTTCTCTTTAGGTATTTTTCAATGTCTGATACTCAACATTCGTGTGTGATCATCGGTATTGCTGGTGCATCCGCGTCCGGCAAAAGTCTTATAGCCCAAACCATCTATGAAGAGCTGGTGGCCGAGCTGGGAGCCGGTCAGATTGGCGTGATCACCGAGGATTGCTACTATCGCGATCAGACCCACCTGACCATGGAAGAGCGGGTCAAGACCAACTATGACCACCCCAACGCACTGGATCACGATCTGCTGGTACAGCACCTGAGCCAGCTGGTGCAGGGGGATGCCGTCAATATTCCCCAGTACTCCTATACCGAACACACCCGCATGAGCGATGTGACCCCGTTTGCCCCGCGCCGGGTGATCATTCTGGAAGGGATCCTGCTGCTGACCGACAGTCGCTTGCGCGATCTGATGGATGCCTCCATCTTCATGGATACCCCGCTCGACATCTGCCTGCTGCGTCGCCTGGTGCGCGACGTGCAGGAGCGCGGCCGGACCATGGATTCCGTGCTCAAGCAGTATCAGAAGACGGTGCGTCCCATGTTCCTGCAGTTTATCGAGCCTTCCAAGCAGTACGCGGACGTGATCGTGCCTCGTGGCGGCAAGAACCGTATCGCCATCGACATGCTCAAGGCGCGTATTCGCCACATGTTGATTGGTTGAGATATATCAAGCCGGGTGATGCCCGGCTTTTTTAAATGAACAATTTGTCAGGAGAGTCGCCCAATGCGTCTTTGTGATACCGATATCGAACGTCATCTGGATGAAGGCAAGATCGTCATTGAGCCAAGACCCGGTATTGAACGGATCAGTGGCGTCAGCGTCGACGTGCTGCTGGGCAACGAGTTTCGAGTCTTTCGCGATCACACCGCCCCCTACATCGACTTGAGCGGGCCGAGCAGCGAGATGGCCGATGCCATCGATCGGGTGATGAGCGACGAAATTCACATTCCCGATGGGGAAGCCTTCTATCTGCACCCGGGTCAGCTGGCATTGGCGGTGACCTATGAATCGGTTACCCTGCCGGCGGATATCGTCGGCTGGCTCGACGGCCGCTCCTCCCTGGCCCGCCTGGGCCTCATGGTGCACGTGACCGCACACCGCATCGATCCGGGCTGGTCCGGCCGCATCGTGCTGGAGTTCTACAACGGTGGCAAGCTGCCGCTGGCGCTGCGCCCCAAGATGAAGATCGGTGCGCTGAACTTCGAGATGCTCTCCGGCACGGCTGCGCGTCCCTACAACAAGCGGGAAAACGCCAAGTACAAGAGCCAGCAGGGCGCCGTGGCCAGCCGCATCAACCAGGACTGATCTGGTCTGCGTGATCCTTGCCCGTCACAAGAGACAATATGTTAAAGAAGGGCGCCCGCAACGGCGCCCTTATCCATGGTGGTGGCAACCTGCGTCGGCAGGGAAGTTGTCGGTTCCTTGTGCAATTTTCCCTTTTGGGTCGGTCCAGGATTGACGCAGCACGCACCTGTGGAGGGGGATTGAAGGGGTCAGAGATGATGAATTGTTCCCGTTTGGGGACTGTTTTTGTCAGGCAAGGTCTGTTTAATTAATCCAAGACAAGCCGCATGGTGACTGGCGCTAAGCTATTTTTTTGTCGAATGCTCTTTTTTTTTCTTACTGAAATATTTCAACAACGGGTATGGCGTTACCAGCCTTCTGGCATAATCCGCCGCAACTCATAAACAGGTTCGTTTTTTTATGTTTGAAATGTTTAGTGGTTTGGGTTTGTGGTGGTCAATCGGTTTGGTATTGGCCGTTTTTTTTGTGTTGGCCTATGAATTCATCAATGGCTTTCACGATACCGCCAACGCGGTAGCAACGGTCATCTATACCAAGGCGATGCCGGCACATACGGCCGTGGTAGCCTCCGGTCTGTTCAACTTTGCCGGGGTCATGATGGGCGGGTTGGGGGTGGCTTATGCCATTGTTCACCTGCTGCCCATCGATCTGCTGCTCGGCATGGACTCTACCCAGGGTCTGATCATGGTGTTCTCCCTGCTGTTTTCTGCCATCGTGTGGAACCTGGGCACCTGGTTCTTCGGGATCCCCGCATCCAGTTCGCACACGCTGATCGGTTCCATCCTGGGGGTAGGCAGCGCCTATGCCTGGATCAACCATCAGCCGTTGCAGGAAGGCATCAACGTCGGCAAAGCCATCGACATCATGCTCTCCCTCATCATCTCTCCCACCGTCGGTTTCATCATCGCGGCCATACTGCTGTTTGCCATGAAACGTGTCTGGCAGGGCAGCAAGATCCACAAAACGCCGGAAGAGCGCCTGCTGGTGGACGGCAAGAAGCACCCGCCGTTCTGGGCTCGCCTCACGCTGGTCGCTTCTGCCATGGGGGTCAGCTTCGTGCACGGTTCCAACGATGGCCAGAAGGGGATCGGTCTGGTAATGCTGGTGCTGATCTGCATGGCGCCGGCCTACTTCGCACTGGACATGAACAGCCGCTCCTATGACCTGGATCGCACCCAGGATGCCAACCAGCGCATCATGGAGATCTATCAGCGCAACCATGAGCTGGTTTCCAAGGTGGTGGACTTCAAGGTGCCTGCCCAGGCCCAGGAAGAGCTGATGACCCACTGTGCCGCCTCCGGTGCACTGCAAGCCATGGCCACTCTGGACAATCGTCTTGGCCAGGTGCGTACCTATGAAGAGATGGACTTGACCGATCGCCGTGAAGTTCGTCGCCTGCTGCTGTGTATCGACGATACCGCTCGCAAGGTCTCCAAACTGCCGCTGCCGGCCAAGGAGATGACCGATCTCGCCAAATGGCGCAAGGATCTGACCGCGACCGCCGAATACGCTCCGACCTGGGTTATCGTCTCCATCGCCTTAGCGCTTGGCTGCGGTACCATGGTGGGCTGGCGTCGTATCGTCTACACAGTAGGCGAGAAAATCGGCTCCTCCGGCATGACCTATAGCCAGGGGATTGCAGCCCAGATCACGGCGGCTGCCTCCATCGGTATCGCCAGTCTGACCGGCATGCCGGTCTCTACCACCCATATTCTATCCTCCGCGGTAGCGGGGACCATGGTGGCAAACAAGTCGGGCCTGCAGAGCCAGACCATCAAGACCATCCTGATGGCCTGGGTGCTGACCCTGCCGCTCACCATGCTGCTCTCCGGTGGTCTGTTCCTGATCAGCAACCATCTGTTCAGCTGAATCAATTCCATCTGATTGTCAAAAGGGCCCCATGGGCCCTTTTTCATGCCTTCAAAACAAATACTCAGCCATACCTTCGTA
>NZ_NEVB01000049.1:0-10847 GCF_002259925.1 Aeromonas sp. A35_P
GGCTTCATCTCCCCGGTTGACGGCAGCAAAGACGTGTTCGTACACTTCTCCGCTATCCAGTCCAACGGTTTCAAAACCCTGGAAGAAGGTCAGCGCGTTGAGTTCACCATCGAGCAAGGCCAGAAAGGCCCGGCTGCTGCCAACGTAGTTGCCCTGTAATTCAAGTCAGGGATACCGTCACCCCGCTTCTGCCGGTTGAACGGATCCACTGCAAGAATTGAAAAAACCCGCTTCGGCGGGTTTTTTGTTGCCTCAAATACTCCCTTCCCGTCATCCCCGCCCTGCTCCCATCCTTGCCTACTTCCGCTTCTCTGTTGGCGAGAGGATAACCGCACAACATTAATGAGATTAATTATCATTTACACAGTCATCCGTGATCACTACAATGCCTGCCGACCGCCGGGATCACTATTCGATTGAACCTGCCTGGTCCGGGTTTCACGCGGGATGCGGCGAGACCCCCCATCGATTCACCCAAAGGATGAATGCATCTTCTTACTAAAAAAGAGTTCAGGCCAACATGATAACAATGCACCGCAACAAGCTGACCACGCTCATTCTCGCCGTCCTCGCCGCCAACGCCCATGCCGCCGAACAGGAGGTCATGGTGGTGACCGCCTCCGGCTTCCAGCAGAAGATCGAGAACACCGCAGCCTCCATCTCGGTGGTGACGCGCGAGCAACTGGAGAAACGCGCCTACCGTGACGTGACCGACGCCCTGAAGGACGTGCCGGGGGTGGTGATCACCGGCGGCGGCAGCAGCAGTGACATCAGCATTCGCGGCATGAGCTCCAAGTACACACTGATGCTGGTCGACGGCAAGCGGGTCGACAGCCGCGGCACCCGTCCCAACAGCGACGGCCCCGGTATCGAGCAGGGTTGGCTGCCGCCGTTGCAGGCCATCGAGCGGATCGAGGTGGTGCGCGGCCCCATGTCCTCCCGTTACGGCTCTGACGCCATGGGCGGCGTCATCAACATCATCACCCGCAAGACCGCCAGCATGACGGCCTGGCAGGGTTCGGTGCAGGCCGACTCCACCTTCCAGGAGAACAAGGACTCCGGCAACATCTTCCAGAGCAACGCCTACACCGCTGGTGCCCTGGTGGATGGCCTGCTGGGGGTGCGAGTGAACGGTCTGCTCTCCCACCGCGGCGAGGATCAGTTCCAGAACGGGTTCGCCGAGCAGGAGATGCGCAGCGGCACAGTGGTGTTCAGTCTGACCCCAGACGAGCACAACCGCTTTGACTTCGAGGCCAGCCGCGGCCTGCAGGATCGCAACCGCACACCGGGCGACTCTCTGGCAGCCAAGGCCAAGCCCAGTCTGAACACCTACGGGCGCACCAACTACGCCATCACCCACGACGGCCGTTATGACTTCGGCTCTTCCACCAGCTACCTGCAGCGGGAAGAGAACACCAACCCCGGCCGTCAGATGAAGCTCATCAACACCATCGCCGACACCCATACCCAGTTCGAACTGGGGGCTCACTACCTGAGCGTGGGCGGTCAATATCGTCACGAGGATCTGCAGGATGAGGGCAACCAGCTCAACGTGGCCAACCGGGCCAATCAGCTGACCCGCTGGAGCTGGGCTCTGTTCGTGGAAGACGAGTGGTCGCTGACCGACAGCTTCGCCCTCACCGGCGGCGTGCGGATGGACCGTGACCAGAACTACGGCACCCACTGGAGCCCGCGTCTGTACGGCGTCTGGCACCCGGCCGAATTCTGGACCCTGAAGGGCGGCGTCTCCACCGGCTACCGCTCACCGGATCTGCGCATGTCGGCCGCCAACTGGGGCCAGGCCACCGGCGGCGGCACCCAGGACGGCATGCTGGTCGGCAACCCGCAGCTCAAACCGGAAACCAGCGTGAGCCAGGAGATCGCCCTGTTGTGGGATGGTCAGGAGGGGCTGAGCACAGGGCTGACCCTGTTCAATACCGACTTCGAGGACAAGATCTCCGAGATCCGCCGCTGCACCAGCAAGGATGACCCCTCCTGTACCCTGAACGGTCACACCTATGACTTCATCAGCGACCGCATCAACGTCGACAAGGCGAACATGCGCGGGGTGGAAGGCACGGCCAACTGGGCCATCAACGAAAAGTGGTCGCTGGCCTCCAGCTACACCTTCACTCAGTCCGAGCAGAAGAGCGGTCCGAACGAGGGCAAGGCGCTTAACCAGATGCCGCGCCACATGTTCAACACCACGGTCGACTGGAAGAGCACCGATGACGTCAGCCTCTGGTCAAGGGTCAACTTCCGCAGCAAGACCTCGGACTACCTGAGCCGGGTCAGAATGGCCGACGGCACCCCTTCCTACACCTTCTTCGACACGGGTCTGGTCTACAAGGCCAACGAACATCTGAACGTCACCGCTGGCGTCTACAACCTGTTCGACAAGACGGTGGACTACAGCAGCTTCGGCACCGTGCTGGATGGTCGCCGCTACACCCTGGGCATGACCTACAACTTCTGATGACCCGCCGCCGCCCCCCTGGGCGGCGGTTTTTTATTTCCCCGCCTTGCCAGCCGTCTCTTTCACAAAGCTTGCCGCCTGCCAGGTGTTGCGCCCCAGCGACTTGGCACCATACATCAGCTGATCTGCCTGCAGCAGCACTCGCCGGCCCTCTGCCCTCGCTTCAGCCGGTACCCACACAGCCCCCGTACTGATGGAGATGCCGAGCGCCCCGGCACTGGTCTGCAACTTGTGGCTATTCACCTCCTGCCCGATCCGGCCGGCCCACTGCTGCAGCGTCGCCATGTCGGCCACCAGCAGGCTGATGCAGAACTCCTCGCCGCCGATGCGGGCGAACAGGGCGCTGGCGGGCAACACCCGCTGCACTCGCTCCACCATGGCCGACAGCACCTCGTCGCCGACCCCGTGCCCGAAGCGATCGTTGATCCCCTTGAAGCGATCGAGATCGAACAGCAGCAGGGCGCACGCCTCGCCGCTGGCCAGTCGTTGCTCAAACAGCGGCAAGAAGGCGCGCCGGTTGAGGATGCCGGTCATGGAGTCGGTACCGGCGAGGCGCTCCAACCTGGCGTTGGCCTGGATAAGCTCGGCGGTACGGCTCGCCACCGCCCGCCGCAACTGGATGATGTAGGCCATCAGCACCAGGCCGCCGACGGCCAGCAGCCAGGGCCAGAGATGAACCGGATAGACGGTCTCGATATGCATCCACTTGCGGATGATCCGCTCCCGATCCGCCTCTCCGATGCGGGCAAAACCCTGTTCCAGCTCCTGCAGCAGCACCTGATTGCCCTTGCCGACGGCAAAGCGGACATCATCGCTGTAGAGGTGGCGTACCGGTATGAAGCGGGTGGGATCCGCCGAGGTGTAGATGTAGAAGTTGGCGACCTGCAGATCGGCGATGAAGGCATTCAGCTCGCCATTCAAGGCAGCGCGCAGCATGGCGTCGTTGTCATCGAAGGTGTGCAGCCGGGTGCGCGGGAAGTTTTTGCGGGCGTAGTACTCCTCGTACCCTCCCGCCACCACCCCCACGCTCTCGTGCAGCAGGTAGTAGTTCACGTCCGAGCCGCGCAGAGCGTTGGCGAAAAAAAGCTGGGCATCGAGGTGGGAGAGGGCCTAGCCATAGTCGTAGACCATATTGCGCTCCGGCGACCAGAGCAGGCCGCCATGGACATCGGCCTGGCCGTTGCGGACCAGATCCAGCGAGCTCTGCCAGTCCACCAGCTTGAACTGGATCGGGCGACCGGTGATGCGGCCATACTCGCGCCACAGATCGATCAGCAGGCCATCGGGCTGACCAGCCTCATTGATATAGGAGAAGGGCTGCCAGGCCTTGGAGTTGGCCACGATGAGCGGTTTCTGGGGGCTGGCTGACCACACGGGCAGCGCCAGCACGCAGAGCAGCAGCAACCACCCGTATCCGACTCGCCTCCTGACTCCCGACTCACCCACCATCCCTGTACCGACCCTGTTACTTGGCCGTCTGCGCGGCCATCGATTATCACCATCTTCAGCATAGGAGAACAAGCATGAGCGAGTATGAAACGAACGTGATACCTGTTGGATAAGTGCAAGACAAAAAACGAAAAGGGCACCCATCGGTGCCCTTTCCATCGGCTTGTTCGCCCCTCACAGCGGCAGGCTGATACGTGCCTCCAGCCCACCCTGTGCCCGGTTGTGCAGGGTCAGCTCACCGCCGTGCTGGTGCACCAGGGTACGGGCGATGGAGAGTCCCAGCCCCACGCTGCCGGATTCGGTGTTGCGGGCCTCGTCGAGCCGCACGAACGGTTTGAACACGTCCTCCAGCCTGGCCGGATCGATGCCGGGCCCCTGATCGCAGACCCGGATCACCAGCTCGCTGTCGGTGCGTTCCAGCGACACTTCGGCGCTGCCGGCGTACTTGATGGCGTTGCCGATGAGGTTTTGCAGTACCCGGCGCAGGGTGTTGGCACGGCAGGCGTAGACCTGCTTGCCCTCGGCCAGGCAGGTAACCGGCTGGCCGGTGTCGGCATAGTCGTCGCAGAGGCTCTCCAGCAGGCTGACCAGATCCAGCTCCCGGGTCGCCTCCTGCTGCCCCTCCTCCCGGGCGAAGCTGAGGGTCGCCGCCAGCATCTGTTCCATCTGTTGCAGGGTCTGCTGGATCCGCTCCTTGTCCTCTCCCTCGTCCAGAAATTCGGTGCGCAGCCGCAGGCTGGTGATGGGAGTGCGCAGATCGTGGGAGATGGCCGCCAGCATCCGGGTTCTGTCCTGCACGAAGCGATCGAGCCGGGTGTGCATGCGGTTGAATGCCTGGATGGATTCGCGCACCTCGGTCGGCCCCTCCTCCCGCAGCGGCTCTATGTCCTCGCCGCGGCCGAGCCGATCCGCGTTGGCGGCCAGCTGCTTGAGCGGCAGGGTAGCGCGGCGGAACAGCCAGATCATCAGGCCGATCACCAGGCTCGCCACCAGCATCAGGTTGAGGGTGGTCTGCCAGGACCAGCTGGCCGACTCCTTGTCCACCAGCGAGCTGAACTGCAACCAGCCGCCGCGCGGCAGCTGGATGGAACCATACAGCCGCATGTCCTGCGGTGGCGGCATCCCCTTGCGATCCTTCATCATCCGGTTGTGGTGCTGCCAGGCGCGGCTGCGCTGGGCATCCTGTTTGAGTTCGGCGCTGATCTCCACCATCAGGGTCGAGGGGTAGCCAAGCCGGGAGCGTACCAGCTTCTCGAAGCGGGGGCTGCGGTTGTCCGGCTGCAGCGGCTCGTCGGCGATGCGCAGCAGCAGGGTCTCGCTGCGGCTCGCTTTGAGGATCTCGTCATAGAGGGAGGGGGGCGAGAGGGCCAGCAGCCGCACCACTGAGATGATCCGCTGCATGGCGTTGCGGCTATTGACGTAGCCGAGCGCCTCTTCCCGATCGGTGCGATAGATCTGGATGCTGAGCAGCTGGATCAGCACCAGCCCGGCCAGCGCTACCAGGATGATCTGGCCGGTCAGCCCCTTGGGCCACAACTTCGACCAGCCGCGTCTGAGGATACCCACCCCCTTATACCTGGGTCACATCGGCGGCAAACAGATAACCGCCGCCCCAGATGGTCTTGATGAGCTCGGGATTCTTGGGATCCCGCTCCAGCTTGCGCCGCAGCCGGCTCACCAGGGTGTCGATGGCGCGATCGAACGCCACTGCCTCGCGACCGCGGGCCAGATCCAGCAACTGATCCCGGCTCAACACCCGCTGCGGGCGCTCCAGAAAGACCCGCAGCAGGTCGAACTCGGCGGTGGAGAGGCTCAGGCCCACCCCTTCCTCATCCACCAGCTCGCGCCGGTTGATGTCGAGCAGCCAGCGATCGAAGCGCAGGTCCCGGGTCAACGTCTCGGCCGCCGGCTGCGGCTCGACCTGGGTGCGGCGCATCACCGCCTTGATGCGGGCCAGCAGCTCGCGCGGATTGAACGGCTTGGCGAGGTAGTCATCAGCCCCCATCTCCAGCCCTATGATGCGGTCGGTCTCCTCTCCCATGGCGGTGAGCATGATGATGGGCAGGCTGGACTTGGCCCGCAGCTCTCGGCAGAGGGTCAGGCCGTCTTCTCCCGGCATCATCAGATCCAGCACCAGCAGATCGAACTCCCGCTCCTCCAGCAGCCGCTTCATCTCCTTGCCATCGCGGGCACAGCTGACCCGCAGGCCGTGCTGTTCCAGAAAACGCTTCAGCAGATCGCGGATCTCGCTGTGATCGTCGACGACCAGAATGTGGGTGCTGCTTTGATTCATGGAAACCTCTCCTGTTAGAGCTGGCACGAGTATACGAAAATCTGCCGGGCGGTTTGTGTCAAAGTGTGCCAGATCAGCAAGATGCCACACTCTGCTACAAAAAAGCGGCCGTTCGGCAAAGTTGAGACACAAGCAGGCTGTTTACTGTCACCACCTTATCGGTTGCAGGAGCAGACACGCCATGCTGGCCCTCACCACCCCCTTGCTGCTGGCCATGGCCGCCAGCGAACTCCTTGCCACACAGGCAAGACGCACATCCGGCCAGACCGATCCGGCCCAGGCCGGATCCGCCGCCGCGGCAACAGACGATGCCGGCGTGCCCGCCAACCAGGCAACCGATCCCCCTTCGTCATGATGTGCGTCATCCCGATGCGTTGCCATGACCTGACCGCCGCCTTTGCGGCCCCCATACCAAGGAGAATCGACTCATGATCAACAAGACCATGGCCCTGTTCATGCTGGCCGGCCTGGCCCACACCGGTCTGGCCCAGGCAGCCCTGCCGGCCGATGTCAGCGCCGCCCCAGGCCTGCTGTTCGTCAACTGGCACGACGCCGCCAGCAGCAGCGATGCCAACCCGACCTTGGAAGTGCGCAATGCGGCCGGCGATCTGGTCAAGCGGGTCCCCGCCCAGCTGAACGGCATGCAGCAAATACGCCTGCCAATGCGAGCCCAGGGTGACCTGACCCTCAGCCTGGATGGTGAGAGCAGCAGCTATCGGATGCCCTACAACGTCGGTAGCGGTCGCCAGCGCTAAGCCCGCCCATCCGGAAAAATACCCCGCCAGTGACAGACACTGACGGGGTATTTTTATTGCCCGTCCAACATGGACCTGGTCAATGTCCGGTACAGGGTCATGGTGTCACACTCTGCTACAAAATTGGCTTCAACTGGCAAAGTTCAGACACCTGTCTGGTGTGTAATCAGGGTCAAGGCGAGCAAGCCGACCCCGAACTCAATCCGCAAGGAGATAGACCATGAAAAAACTGACCAAGACTCTGCTGACCGCCACCCTGATCCTTGGCCTGCCGCTTGGCGCCTATGCCGCCAGCGAAGCCGTCAGCACTGCCCAGCCCGGCATGATGACCGACTGCCCGATGGACGGCAGCGGCATGATGGGCGGCAAGCACCATGGCGGCCGCCACGACAAGATGGCCCGTCTGCAGAACATGACCCCGGAGCAAATCCAGACTCACCTGCAGCAGCGTTACGACAAGATCGAAGATCCGGCCAAGAAGGCCGAGTTCGTCAAGAACCTCAATCTGCGTGCCGACGGCATGACCAAGCACGCTGAAGCGATGAAGCAGTTCGCCGAAGCGCACCAGTAATTCGAAAGCAGCAAAAAGGGGCCCGCGGGCCCCTTTTTTCATGCACGTCGTTCAGACTCAGGCCTTGGTCTTGTCGGCCAGGTTCAGGGTCTTGACGGTTTCGCCTTCGAACTTGATGAGCACGGTTTTCTGGGCTACTTCGGACTCCTTGAACAGGCTCTTGGAGGTCTCTGCCAGCATGGGGGATACCTTGTTCAGGGCGCCCAGATCATAGGTCCACACTTCCAGACCGGCTTCGGTCTTGGTGCTGGCCGGTGCGCCCAGTTTCTCCTTGATGGCCTGCTTGTTGGAGCCGCCTTCCTTGATGTCCAGCGCCTTCTTGACTGCTTCGTTGGAAGCGCTGTCCATGGCGGTGCCGGCCATCTCTTTGGCAGTGCTGGTCACGCTGCTGGTCACTGTGTCGGTCAGGGAATCCATCAGGCCGGCGTTGGCCATCAGAGGCAGTGCAGTCAGGGCAACCAGGATGCTCTTTTTCATCGTTTCATGTCTCACGGGGTTTAAAGAGCGCGCATCAGACCAGCGTACCCGTACGGAGTCAAGATGGGGCTGCGGTCAAGACGCATTCGGGGGGGAGGATTAGCGCCATCCAGCAGCCGGCGCGGCCGGCTACTGGCAGATCTGGTTCTTGCCCGTCAGCTTGGCCTGATAGAGGGCCCGATCCATTCTGACCATCAGCTGACCCATGCTCTCGTCCGGACCGTACTCGGCCAGCCCGAAGCTCATGGTGATGGGGAAGTGCTCGCACACCGGCGTCGCCATCAGCAACTGCCGCAGCTTGTCGGCCACCCGCCAGCCATCGGCCAGGCCGGTATTGGGCAGCACCAGCATGAACTCGTCCCCGCCCCAGCGGGCAATCAGGTCTATTTCGCGAATGTGGCTGCGCACCAGCGCCACTATGTTGATCAGGGTCTGATCCCCCGCCTGGTGGCCGTGGCTGTCGTTGATTTGCTTGAAGTCGTCCACGTCCATGGCGATGACGGAGAAGGATTGCTGAAAACGCTTGGCCCGCTCGCACTCCTGCCGAATGGTGCGCTCCAGCCGGTAGCGGCTGGCGGCACCGGTCAGGGCGTCGGTCTCCGCCAGCTGGCGATTCTCCTCCGCCTTCTGCTGCAGCGCCTCGTTGAGCCGCACCAGCTCGGCGGTGCGCAAGGCAATCTGCTGCTCCAGGGTGTGGTTGCGCCGCTCCAGCTGCTCCAGCAGCAGCTTCTGGGCGTGGATGTTGCGGTGGGCACCGATCATCCGGGCCACCGAACCGTCCGGGTTGCGGGCTATGATGCGGCCGCAATCCTCGATCCAGATGTAGTCGCCGCTACGGCTACGGCAGCGATACTCGACCCGGTAGTCGGGGGCGGCGCCGCTCAGGTAGGCGTCGAAGCAGGCCATCACCTGCTCCATGTCGTCGGGATGGATCACGCTCTCCCAGGTGAAGACAGTGTTGCCGAGGGTGTGGGGCTCGTAGCCCAGCATCCGGTACCAGCCGGGATTGCGATAGACGAACCCGGTGTTGGCGTTCCAGTCCCAGATGCCGTCGCTCACCACCGCCAGGATGCCGTGCACCACGGCTTCGCTGACGTCCGAGATCCTGATCGTGTCACTGTCTTGCAGCATAGAGACCATCCTTGCCCTCTCACCCCCAACTGCGGGAAATGCAATTTGATTGAAGAAAAACGACTATGGGGAGACGACTCCCATGAAGCCCAACTCTGTCGCGGCCAGCCGGCTCATGGCCCGTCTCCGGTTATCGGCCGCAATCAGGTTCGTCTGAACAACAGTAGCAACCCGAGTGGCTAAATACCTTACTCTTTTCCGGTTTTAAAGGCGGGATGATGCCGGTGGCGATAGTGGCTGGGCGCCAGGCCGTGCTGGCGCTTGAAGGCGGTGGAGAAGTGGTACTCGTTCTTGAAGCCGCACTGCTCGGCCAGCAGCTTGACCGAATCGGCCCGGCTGGCCAGCAACAACGCCGCCCGCTGCAAGCGCAGCCGTTGCAGCAGCGCCATGGGTGCCAGCGCGAAGTGCTGCTGGCAGAGCCGGTAGAGCTGGCGCTCGGAGAGGTGCAGGGCGCCGGCCATGCGCGCTATGTCCCAGGGCTCGGCCAGCGCATCCTTGAGCAGCAGCTCGAGGCGCAGCGCCAGCCGCTCGCCACGCCGCTGCCCCTCCCCCTTCTGCAGCAGACGGCGCAGGTAAAAACCGAGCTGCTCCACCAGCAGGGCGCTGAGCAGCGGGTCCTGATGACGTTCCTGCTCCGCATAGAGGTTCTCGACGGTGCGCAGCAGGGTGGCCTGCTGAGAGGTGCAACCGAGCCGGGATTGGCTGGCGAAGGCATCCCAGGGGGAGTCCTTGTGCAATAGCAGCCACACCAACTCCCACTCGCTCGACTGCTGGCTTAACGGCTCTCTCAACTGCTCACTCAGCTGCTCTCTCAACTGATAGCAGAGCGGCTCCCCGGCCGGGATCAGCGCCCACTCACCGACCTGCAGCCGCGCCATGCGATCGCCCACCAGCACCTCCCCCTCGCCCCCCAGGGTCAGCAAGAAGCAGTGCATATCGGCAAAGCGGCGCACGATGCGGTAGCGGGTCTTGAGGCGGGAATAGCCCGCCAGCCACACCTGCTCCTGCGCGAGGGCCGGCAGCAGGCTGTCACAGCAGATCTGCTCGCGGCAGTCGGGGGAGACATCGATAAGCTCGGTGTTGGCAGTTTCAGACATCATCAGGACGGACTCAGCCATGTCGAAGGGGCAGGCCCCAGCATAGCATTAAGGGCATCAAGTCACAGGAGACCAGCCATGCATATCCATCACGTCGCCATCTGGGCGCAGGATCTGGAGGCGCTCACAACATTCTACTGCACCCTGTTTGGCGGGCAGGCCAATGAGCGCTATCACAACCCGAGCAAACAATTCAGCTCCTACTTCGTGCGCTTCGAAGGGGGCGCCAGCCTGGAGCTGATGCACACCCCCATCCTGTTTCCGGCAGATCTCAGTCTGCCGCACCCGTTGCAGGGGCTGACCCACCTCGCCTTCTCCCTCGGCAGCGTGGAGGCGGTGGACAAGATGACCGCCCACCTCAAGCTGCTCAAGGGGCCGAGGTGAAACACCTGGACGGCCCCCGCAGGACCGGCGACGGCTATTACGAGAGCACCTTTCTGGATCCCGAAGGCAACCGGCTGGAGCTGACCATCTAATCCCAGAGATCTCCCCTCACCCTGCCCCTCTCCCAACGGGAGAGGGGATCATGCGGTATCGGGAGCATGATCGCTCACCACACCGGTTCAGTTAACCGCAATACCATCAGCCAGGTAGGTTC
>NZ_NEVB01000050.1:0-10788 GCF_002259925.1 Aeromonas sp. A35_P
TTATCGTTGGGCCATGACTCCCTGCTCCCTTCTCTCGCCTGTGCAGTAGCCTGTCGTCTCGCGCCTGGCAGGGGCTTGGGCTTTGCCCTGGGCCCGGTATATACTGTTCGCATATACAGTGTTCAGGTATTTGCCATGCGACTCTTTATCGCCGAGAAGCCCAGTCTGGGGCGCGCCATTGCCGACGTGCTGCCCAAGCCCCACAAGAAGGGGGAGGGCTTCATCGAAACCGCGCAGGGGGATGTGGTGACCTGGTGCATCGGCCACCTGCTGGAGCAGGCCGAGCCCGATGCCTACGATGCCGCCTACAAGCAGTGGCGCATGGAATCCCTTCCCATCATCCCGAGCCAGTGGCAGCTGGTGGCCAAGCCGAAGACCAAGACCCAGCTCACCGTCATCAAGCGCCTGCTCAAGCAGGCAGACTGCGTGGTCAACGCCGGTGACCCGGACCGGGAGGGGCAGCTGCTGGTGGACGAGGTGATCGATTTTCTCGGCTATGGCAAAACCCGGCCGGTGCTGCGCTGTCTCATCAGCGATCTCAACCCGCCGGCGGTGCGCCGCGCCCTCGACAAGCTCAGAGACAACAAGGAGTTCGTGCCGCTGGCGGTGTCAGCGCTGGCCCGCAGCCGGGCCGACTGGCTCTATGGCATCAACATGACCCGCGCCTATACCCTGCTTGGTCGCAAGGGGGGTTGTAGCGAGCTGCTTTCGGTTGGCCGGGTGCAGACGCCGCTGCTGGGGCTGGTGGTACGGCGGGATCTCGAGATCGAGGCCTTCGTGCCCAAACCCTTCTTCGAGGTGCTGGCCCATCTACAGACCGAAGGCAACGAGCGTTTCAGCGCCAAGTGGCTGCCTTCTGAGGCCTGTCTGCCCTGGCAGGACGAGGAGGGGAGAGTGCTCAACCGGGCGCTGGCCGCCAAGGTGGTGGAGCGGATCCAGGGTCAACCCGCACTGGTGGAAGAGGTGGAGGAGCAGGCCCGTAAGCAGGCTGCGCCGCTGCCCTACAACCTCTCCAGCCTGCAGATCGATGCCGCCAAGCGGTTCGGCATGGACGCCAAGCGGGTGCTGGATGTCTGCCAGAGCCTCTATGAACGGCACAAGCTCATCACCTATCCCAGATCCGACAGCCGCCATCTGCCGAGCGAGCACTTCAACCGGGCAGGCCAGGTGCGGGAGGCCATCGCCAGCACGGCGCCGGCGCTGGCCAGGGCGGTGAGCGAGGCGGACGGCAAGATCCGCAGCAAGGCGTGGAACGACAGCAAGGTGGATGCCCACCACGCCATTATCCCCACCGAGAAGCACGGCAACGAGGGGAGCTTGAGTGGCGATGAAGCCAGGCTGTATGGCCTGATTGCCCGCCAGTACCTGCTGCAGTTCTACCCGCCGTTCGAGTACAACGACAGCAAGGTGCTGCTGCGCATCGCCGGCGGGCAGTTTCAGGCCAAGGCGCGGCGGATCCTCAAGGCGGGCTGGAAGGCGCTGCTGGGGGTGGAGGAAGATGACGAGGAGGAGGCGGGAACCCTGCCTGCCCTGCGTCAGGGCGAGCAGTTGCTGTGCGAGCGGGGGGAGCTGCTGGAGAAGATGACCCAGCCGCCCAAGTCGTTTACCGATGCCACCCTGCTGGCGGCCATGACCGGCATCGCCCGCTACGTGCAGGATCCCGAGATCCGCAAGACCCTGCGCGAAACCGACGGCCTCGGCACCGAGGCGACCCGGGCCGGCATCATCGACCTGCTGTTCAAGCGCCGCTTTCTGGTGCGTCAGGGCAAGAGCATCAAGGCGACCCCCACCGGGCGGGCGTTGATCCAGGCCCTGCCTGCCACGGCCACCACCCCGGACATGACGGCGCTGTGGGAGCAGCACCTCGGCCGGATTGCCGAGCGGCAGGCGAGCTATCAGCAGTTCATGGGGCCGCTCACCGAACAGTTGAACGGTTTGATCGACGGCGCCAGGCAGGATTCGGGGGCCAGCTTCAGCGCCCTGCCCAAGGCGGCGCCCAGTGCCGACAAGCGTCGCTTCACCAAACGCAAGCGCAGCCCGGCGAGTGGTGGCACGACAGGGGCAGGCAAGCGGGGGAGCAAGCGGCCAGCCAGGGCCGCCTGATAAAAAAACGCCCCTTCCGGGGCGCAAAAAGGCATTGTCGTCAGGCGTCGGCCAGTCTGGCGCGACTCAAATTCAGGTAGTGCCAGGCAACGCCGAGCAGCACCAGATCCTTGAAGATGAAGAACTCGGTGACCGGCACCCCGTCGACCAGCTTCCAGACGCCCGGCAGGGTCAGCAGAAAGCTGAGGGTCACGAGGAAGGTCAGGATGGCCCCCAGGCTGCTCCAGTAGCCCAGACGTGGCCGCCACAGGCCGGCAATCAGGCCGCCGGCGATCAGGATCTCGACCAGCCCGATCAGATTGGAGACTGCCTGCTCCGAGAGCACGGCATAGAGCCAGCTCATCAGCGGGTGGCTTGCCACCAGCGGCCGGATAGCCGCCGCCTCGGTCGGCGTGAACTTGAACACGCCGATCCAGAGCAGGGTCAGTACCACCCCCGCAAGGGCGATCAGAAAACCTCGATCATGACGTTCCATTTCTGCTCCTCTGTCATGGGGTGAGCGTGACGGGCGGAAAGTCGATGTCGGTTTCCGCCAGATGATTGCCGTAGTTGGTCAGGGTATTGATGACCACCTGCCCCAGCACCTCCATCATCAGCTCATCATCCACGCCCGCCGCCCGGGCGGCGGCCAGTTGCGCATCGCTGATGACGCCGCGCTGGGTGACCAGGGCGACCGCCAGCTGCAACAGGGCGTGATCGAGCGGATCCGCCGCCTGAGCCAGACGGGCAGCCCGGATGGCGTCGTCATCGAAACCGGCCCGGCCAGCCAGCAGGGTGTGGGCCGACAGGCAGTACTGGCAGGCGTTGGCCTGACCGATGGCCAGTGCCAGCAGCTCTCGCTGGCGGGCGCTGAGCCGCCCCTTGCCCAGCGCGTCGGCAAAGCCGAGCAGACCGTTGAGCAGGGCCGGTGAATGGGCCAGGGTTGCGTAGAGGTTGGGGACCATGCCCAGGCTGCTTTTCAGGGCGGCGAAGGTGGGGGCGGCTGCCGGTTTGGGCTGCACGACGGCGTGAATGCGACTCATGATGTGCTCCTGTTTGGGTTGGGTACGGGAGACACTATGCCAGTTTTAATGGTACGCTTTATCACCCAGAGTCCATCATTGACTACCAGGCGTCTCAAATATGGATCCACTCTCGATACTGCTGGCCCATGCCGCTCCCCAGGCCAGTCTCTTTTTCGCCGGCAACCTGTGTCAGCACTCTCACAGCAGCGACTATCCCGCCGGCGGCCATCTGCACTTGTTGCGCCGTGGCGAACTGCTGCTGCGCGAAGAGGGGGGTGAACCCCTGTTGCTGACCAAGCCGACCCTGATCCTCTACGCCAGGGGGCAGGCACACAGGCTCGAACCCTGCCAGCTGGCGGGCTGCGACCTGGTGTGTGCCAGCGTGTCGTTCGGGCCGGCAGGAGACTCTCCACTGCAGCTGGCGTTGCCGGATACCTTGGTGCTGCCGCTGCAGACGATCCCGGCCATTGCGCCGGTACTGACCCTGCTGTTCGAGGAGGCCTTCGCCGAGCGTTACGGTCAGCCGCCGATCCTCTCCCGTCTGCTGGAGGTGCTGCTGATCCTCTTGCTGCGTCATCTGGTGGAACAGGGGCTCTGTCGGCAGGGGATGTTGGCCGGCCTCTCCGACCCGCGACTGGCACGGGCCATTGCGGTCATGCATCAGCGCGGGGACGAGCCCTGGACGGTGGCGACCCTGGCGCGGGAGGCGGGCATGTCGCGCGCCCGCTTCGCCGCTCATTTTCAGGTGCTGACCGGACAGACGCCGCTGGACTATCTGACGCGCTGGCGGATGGTGCTGGCCAGTCAGCAGTTGCTGGCGGGGGAGTCCATTACCCAGGTGGCGCTGGGGGCGGGCTACAGCGGGGGCACCGCCTTCGGGCGGGCGTTCGAGCGGGAGTTTGGCATGAGCCCGGGGCGCTGGCTCAAGGCGCGACAGCGCGAGTGACCGGGGCCGCGACGGACCCCGGTGTCATCAGCCGGTGTAGACGCTCTCTTCCGGGTACTTGATGCGGGTCTCGACCGGGCGAGCCAGCATGAAGGCCAGGGTCAGCGGGCCAAGACGGCCGCAGATCATCACCAGCACCAGGATGAGCTTGCCAGGCTCGCTCAGGGAGGCGGTGATGCCGGTGGAGAGCCCCACGGTGGCGAACGCCGAGATGGTCTCGAACATGATCTTGTCGAAGGGCTGCTGCTCGGTGAGCATCAGCAGGAACATGGCCAGCATCAGCACCATGGTGCTGACCATGATGATGGCGAGCGATCGGGTCACTATCTGGGACGAGAGGGTGCGGCCAAAGGCGGTGACGTGAGGGCGCTTGGTCAGAAACGCCTTGGTCGCCAGCAGCACCACCGCGAAGGTGGTCACCTTGATACCGCCACCGGTGGAGGTGGCACCTGCCCCGATGAACATCAGCATCATCAGGAACAGCAGGGCGGCCGGGGTCATCAGGCCGATGTCGATGGTGTTGAAACCCGCGGTACGGGCGCTGGCGGACTGGAAGAAGGCCGCCAGCCACTGGCCGCCGAAGGAGACCTTGCCGAGGGTGCCCGGGTTGTTGTGCTCCAGCAGCCAGAACATCAGGGTCCCCAGCAGCAGCAGGCCCGGGGTCATGATAAGCATCAGCTTGCTGTGCAGCTTGAGCTTGCGCCAGCGGCGGTTGCGCACCAGATCGACGATGACAGTGAAGCCGAGCCCGCCTAGGATCAGCAGACCGGCGATGGTCAGGCTGATGACGGGGTCGTCCCGGTAGTCCATGAGATTGTTGGCAAACAGCGAGAAGCCGGCGTTGTTGAAGGCCGACACCGCGTGGAAGAAGCTGACGTAGAGGCCGCGCTCCCACCCCATCTCGGGCACCCAGCGGATGGCCATCAGAGCGGTGCCGATGAGCTGGGCGATGAAGGCGAACAGCACGATGCGCTTCACCAGCTGGATGATGTTGACCGATCCCTCCTGGCCCAGCGCCTCCTTGGCCAGCACCTGCTGGCGCAGGCCGACCCGTTTGCTGAACATGGCGATGAGCAGCAGGGTCATGGTCATCTGGCCCAGGCCGCCAATCTCCATCAGCATCAGCAGGAAGATCTGCCCCTGCAGGGTGAAGGCGGTGCCGGTGTCCACCACCCCGAGCCCGGTCACGCTGATGGCCGAGGTGGCGGTGAACAGGGCATTGATGAAGCTCACCTGGCCGTTGTGGCTGGAAGGCTGCACCAGAAACAGGGTGCCGATCAGCAGGATGACCAGAAAACTGCCGAGGATCAGCTTGGCTTCACTCCAGCGGGACTCGTCTTCCCGGTGCAGGGCAAAGGCGTAGCTGCTGCGCCAACGGGTCATAGGGTTTCCAGCCAGTGGTCGATGGCGTGCTTGTTGCCGGCCAGGATCAGGATGTCACCCAGCTGCAGTTCCATCTTGCCGGTCAGCACGTTGTGCAGGGTCTCACCACGCTTGATGGCGAGCAGCTGGAATTCGCTCTGCTGCAGCAGATGGAAGTCGCTGAGGGCCCGACCGTTCAACTGCAGGCCGATGACGAACTCGGTCAGCACCATGTCGTGACCCAGCTCCAGATAGTCGAACAGCCGGTTATCCAGCATGCTCTGGGCGACCCGACGACCCATGTCCCACTCCGGGTTGATCACCTTGTCGGCACCCACCTTCTGCAGGATCTTGGCGTGGAACTTGTCGCGCGCCTTGACCCAGACCTTCTTCACCCCCGCCTCCTTGAGGACGAGGGTGGTGAGTATGCTGGTCTCGAGGTTGTCACCAATGGCGACGAAGACGATGTCGAAGTCGGCCAGGCCCAGCTCGGCGACGGTGGCCTCGTCGGTGGCGTCGGCCACGATGACGTGGTTGCAGAGGGTGGCGATCTGGCGGGTCTTGCTCTCGTCGATGTCAATCGCCAGCACCTCGGCATCCTGGCGCTGCAACTCTTCACACAGCGCGCTGCCAAACAGCCCCAGGCCGATGACGGCAAATTGGTTGTTCATGAGTACTTCCTCAAGAGTCGGAGCGGGATACTCTACTCCAGCTATATGAGTCCGAAAAGAGGGCGGGATTTTTCGTCCGGCGGCAATATAAGGTAGACTGCCCGCTTGCCATTGTCGGAACACGCAGATGAAACTCACCCCGCACGCCACCCTGTTGACGCTCAACACCCTCGCCCTCGATGCCCACTGCCACTGGCTGGCCGAAGTGGAACAAACCGACGACCTGCTGCAGCTGGTTGCCAACGCCGAGCTGGCTGGCTTGCCGCGGCTGGTGCTGGGCGGTGGCAGCAACGTGCTGTTTTGCGATGACTTCGCCGGGGTGGTGGTGCTCAACCGGCTCAAGGGGATAGCGCTGCACGACGAGGGGGATCACTGGCTGCTGCACGTGGCTGCCGGCGAGAACTGGCACGAGCTGGTGTGCCACACCCTGCAGCAGGGCTGGTACGGTCTCGAAAACCTGGCGCTCATCCCCGGCACGGTCGGGGCGGCACCGGTGCAGAACATCGGCGCCTACGGGGTCGAACTGGCCAGCGTCTGTGCCTACGTCGAGGCGTTCAACTGGCAGAGCGGCGAGATGGAACGAATCGCCGCGGCCGACTGCCGCTTCGGTTATCGCGACAGCATCTTCAAGCACGAGTATCAGGACAGCCACTTCATCACAGCGGTCGGTCTGCGACTGGCCAAGGCCTGGCAGCCAAGCCAGGGTTATGGTCCGCTGGCCGCGCTGGGCGAACAGCCCTCGGCACAGGCCATCTTCGACACCGTCTGCGCCACCCGCACGGCCAAGCTGCCGGATCCGGCCGTGCTCGGCAACGCGGGCAGTTTCTTCAAGAATCCGGTGGTGCCCGCCGCGCTGGCGGCATCGCTCAAGCTGACATATCCCCAGATGCCGCTCTATCCGGCGGGGGAAGGGCTGGCCAAGCTGGCCGCGGGCTGGCTCATCGATCAGTGCGGCCTCAAGGGCTTTGCCATTGGCCGCGCCGCCGTCCATCAGGAGCAGGCGCTGGTGCTGGTCAATCTGGGCGGTGCCAGCGCCATGGAGCTGATCGCGCTGGCGGCCCATGTCCGTGACAGCGTGGAGCAGAAATTCGGGGTGGTGCTGGAGCACGAGGTGCGCTTCATGGGCCGCCGTGGTGAAACTTGGCTCGACGAGGTACTGGCATGACCCTGACTCCCATCCGGCAGACTCTGATCTCCCTGCTCAGCGACGGGCAATTCCACTCCGGTGAGCAGCTTGGCGAGCAGCTCGGCATCAGTCGGGCGGCGGTCAGCAAGCACATGGCGGCGCTCAAGGAGCTGGGGCTGGATCTCTTCAGCCTGACCGGCAAGGGTTACCGGCTGGCGGTGCCGATGGCGCTCTATGACGAGACACAGCTGCAGGCGCTGGCGCCCATGGCACCGGTGCACTGCTTCCCGGTCATCGACTCCACCAACCAGTACCTGCTGGAGCGGGTCAACCAGCTGCAGTCGGGCGAGAGCTGCCTGGCCGAGTGCCAGACCGCCGGGCGCGGCCGGCGCGGCAAGCCCTGGGTTTCTCCCTTCGGCTGCCAGCTGATCTTGAGCATGTACTGGCGGCTGGAGCAGGGCATGGCGGCGGCCATGGGACTGAGTCTGGCGGTCGGGGTGGCCGTGGTGCAGGCGCTGGAGTCCCTCGGTTATCCGGGAGTTGAGCTCAAGTGGCCCAACGATCTCTACTATCAGGGCCGCAAGCTGGCGGGGATCCTGGTGGAGATGAGCGGCAGCGCCGGCGCCAGCTGCCACCTGGTGATCGGGGTCGGCCTCAACCTGGCGATGCCGAGCCGGGAGGCGGAGCGGATCGATCAGGCCTGGTCCGAATTGCGCCACATCCAGCCGGAACTGGTGGACCGCAATCTGCTGGCCGGCCGGGTGATTGAACATCTGCAGCAGGCCATGCTCACCTTCGAACAGGAGGGGCTCGCCAGCTTCGTGGCGGACTGGAACCGGCTCGACCACTTCGCCGGCCGGCCGGTGCGACTGCTGATGGGCGAGCAGGAGATCCGCGGCGTGGCGCGCGGTATCGATGATCGCGGTGCCCTGCGGCTGGAGACGGAGGAGGGGATCAAGTTCTATCTGGGCGGGGAGATCTCCCTGCGCCGGGGCGACTGATGGCGGCGCTGACCGTCACCCAATGAAGAGGGGGCCTGCGGGCCCCCTCTTCATTGATGTGTGAGCTGCCGCCGTTACTTGCGCAGCTTGATCTGCTCGATGGCGTGCTCGTTGCCCTTGGTCAGGATCAGGTTGGCCCGCTCCCGGGTAGGCAGGATGTTCTCTTTCAAATTCAGATAGTTGATGTCTTGCCAGATGTTGCTGGCGATCTTGGTCGCCTCGCTCTCGGCCAGCTTGGCGTAGTGGTGGAAGTAGGAGTCCGGATCCGAGAAGGCACCGCTGCGGAACTTGAGGAAACGCTCGATATACCAGGTGCGCAGCAGTTCGGCGTCGGCATCCACATAGATGGAGAAGTCGACGAAGTCCGATACGAACACGCGGTGCGGATCCTGCGGGTAGTCCATGCCGCTTTGCAGCACATTGAGCCCTTCCAGGATCAGGATGTCCGGCTGCTCCACCACCTTCTTCTCATCCGGAATGATGTCGTAGATGAGGTGGGAGTAGACGGGGGCCTCGACCTTCTCGTGGCCGGCGCGGATGTTGGCGACAAACTCCACCAGATGGCGGATGTCGTAGGACTCCGGGAATCCCTTGCGGCGCATCAGGCCGCGCTCTTCCAGTACCTTGTTGGGGTAGAGAAAGCCGTCGGTGGTGACCAGCTCCACCCGCGGGTGCTCCGGCCAGCGCTCCAGCAGCGCCTGCATGATGCGCGCCGTGGTACTTTTACCACCCGCCACACTGCCGGCGATGCTTATGATGTAGGTGCCCTTGCCGCGAGACTGACCGAGGAACTGTTCCAGCACCCGGCTGCGGCGCTGCTTGGCCTTGACGTAGAGATTGAGCAGACGGGAGAGGGGCAAATAGATCTCTTCCACCTCCTGCAATGACACCTTCTCGTTGATCCCGCGCAGGGTTTGCAGATCGTGCTCGGTCAGGGTCAAAGGGACCGAGTCGCGCAATAACGCCCATTGTTCGCGGGTGAATTGCAGATAGGGGTTATGCTCTGTCGTCATGGTGTCGTCACTGTTTCTTGGGCAGGGCGACCATACACCAAGGGGGGCTGGAGCGACAAGAGAAGCGACGGTTTCGAGCGGAGAGTGAGTCCTTTTTTGCCTGGTTCCTGGCAATAATGCACATTTTGCAAGGCGCAATGGTTGCATCCCCAAAATCCTTACCATAAAATGCGCGACGCTTAGATGTCTGTCGTCTATTTGCCCAGCAAAAGCGACAAATCAACGGGTGCAAGCAGAATTACCGTTGTGACATTGACGTAACGGAGGGGTTCCCGAGCGGCCAAAGGGATCAGACTGTAAATCTGACGGCTCTGCCTTCGAAGGTTCGAATCCTTCTCCCTCCACCATATTTCTCTGCGGTTTGAGTTCTTTGGGTTAGAGAAATGCGGGCATCGTATAATGGCTATTACCTCAGCCTTCCAAGCTGATGATGCGGGTTCGATTCCCGCTGCCCGCTCCAAGATGCTGATTGGCTCAGGCGATAGCAGAGTCACACCCTAGGGTGAGTTCGGCAATCGAACCAGCCTGTCAGCACCAGCCTCTCTTCCCTGCCAGATTCAAATCCATCATATAAACTGTTCTGTGGTTAGCTTGCCACCGCGTACTCAGCGTTAGTTTAGAGGGACGATCATGTCTAAAGAAAAATTTGAGCGTAATAAACCGCACGTTAACGTGGGTACCATCGGCCACGTTGACCACGGTAAAACCACCCTGACCGCAGCCATCACCAACGTGCTGGCCAAGCACTTCGGTGGTAAAGCTTTCGCCTTCGACCAGATCGACAAGGCGCCGGAAGAGCGTGAGCGTGGTATCACCATCAACACCTCCCACGTAGAATACGACACCGCTACCCGTCACTACGCTCACGTAGACTGCCCGGGTCACGCCGACTACGTTAAAAACATGATCACCGGTGCTGCCCAGATGGACGGCGCGATCCTGGTAGTAGCAGCGACTGACGGCCCGATGCCGCAGACTCGTGAGCACATCCTGCTGGGCCGTCAGGTAGGCGTTCCGTACATCATCGTGTTCATGAACAAGTGCGACATGGTAGATGACGAAGAGCTGCTGGAACTGGTCGAGATGGAAGTTCGCGAACTGCTGTCCGAGTACGACTTCCCGGGTGATGACCTGCCGGTAGTACGTGGTTCCGCACTGAAAGCGCTGGAAGGCGAAGCTCAGTGGGAAGAGAAGATCCTGGAACTGGCTGGCCACCTGGACACCTACATTCCGGAGCCGGAGCGCGCAATTGACCAGCCGTTCCTGATGCCGATCGAAGACGTATTCTCCATCGCAGGCCGTGGTACCGTAGTAACCGGTCGTGTAGAGCGCGGTATCGTTAAAGTTGGTGAAGAAGTGGAAATCGTTGGTATCAAAGATACCACCAAGACCACCTGTACCGGCGTTGAAATGTTCCGCAAACTGCTGGACGAAGGTCGTGCAGGTGAGAACGTTGGCGCGCTGCTGCGTGGCGTGAAGCGTGAAGACGTAGAGCGTGGTCAGGTACTGGCCAAGCCGGGCACCATCAAGCCGCACACCAAGTTCGAATCTGAAGTGTACGT
>NZ_NEVB01000051.1:0-10670 GCF_002259925.1 Aeromonas sp. A35_P
TGTATGGAGATGGTATTCACCTGACAGTTGCCCACAAAAGGGAGTGGTCATACGGCTTCAAACCGGATAACAAAACGGTACCCCTACCGTGTTATCTGGAGTCACCGTATGACCACCAACGAGAAAGTAGCACGTCGCAAACTCAGCCTGCTAGAGCTCGCCAAAGAGCTCAATAACGTCAGCAAAGCCTGCAAGCTCATCGGCTACAGCCGTCAGCAGTTCTACGAAATCCGGCGCAACTACCAGACCTATGGGGCCGAGGGCTTGCTCGACAAACTGCCGGGCTGTAAAGGGGCGCATCCCAACCGAGTTGCTCCCGAGATTGAGCAGGCCATCCTCGATTACTCCCTCACCAGACCTACCCATGGTCCGCTACGGGTGGCGCAGGAGCTTGCCTTGCAGGGTATCAACGTCAGTGCCGGCGGTGTGCGTGGCGTGTGGCAACGTCACGACTTGCTCTCCAAACATGACCGCTTGTTGCGCCTCGAGAAAACCCACCGGGAGCAGAGCATTGAGCTCAATGACGAGCAAATTCGCCTGCTCGAGCGCTTCAGCCCCGAGTTCCGAGAACGCCAGATAGAGGTCCACTACACCGGGGAACTGGTGGCGGTCGACACCTTCTTCGTGGGGGCGCTCAAGGGGGTTGGCAAGGTGTATCTGCAAACCGTGCTGGACTGCTACAGCCGCCACGCCTGGGGACGGCTCTACACCAGCAAGCTGCCGGTGACCTCGGTTCATGTGCTCAATGAAGCGGTGCTGCCGTTCTTCGAAGCCCATGAGGCACGGGTCTATACCATCCTGTCGGATAACGGACGCGAGTTCTGCGGACGTCCTGACCATCACCCCTACGAGCTGTTCCTGCAACTGGAGGGCATTGAGCACAGAACCACCAAGGTGCGCAGGCCGCAGAGCAACGGTTTTATCGAACGGCTGCATCGCACACTGCTGGATGAACACTTCCGTATCAAGGGGAGGACGACCTGGTATGAATCGGTAGAGCAGATGCAGACAGACCTGGATAGCTACCTGGAGCACTACAACACCCAGCGGCCACATCAGGGCAGGATGATGGAGGGACAGACGCCTTACAGCATGTTCAAGAAGGGTCTGAAATTGATACCGAAGGAAGTGCGCACTAAAGTAGCGTAAACAAGACACCGGTTTGAGGCCGGTGTCTGGTGATAACTAGATCTGTACAGATAGAGCATGTCGGCGTAGAGGCGGTAGACCACCCTGGCCGAGTGAATGATGGCCGCCTGATCGGCCGGGCTCTCCACCCGGTTCATCAGGGATTCGAAGAACTTGAGGTGCTCCTGATCCAGCGCGCCGTGGGAGCTCAGGTAGCTCATGGCCTGGGGCGGAAGACCGAGGCCCGCCTTGAGCTGGTCGGCCACGGTCAGGGCGATGGCGACGCTGGTGCCTTCCAGTACCTGGACCATGCCGAAGAAGCCCATGGGGTTGCCGCGCTGTACCTGATCGTAGAGAAAGGCCACCATCAGTTCGATGGGCAGCTCGGGCTGGCCGTGGCGCACCGCCTCGGCATCGCCGCCGCAGGCGCGGATGTCGCTCAGGATCCACTCCTGATGGCCGTACTCCTCGTCGATGTACTCCTTGATGGCGCCATGCACCCACTCATACTCCTGCCCCAGCTTGCCGCCGGTGGCCATCAAGAGCGGCACCGTGTGGCGCACGTGATAGTAAGCCTGGGCGAGGAAGCGCAGGTAGATATCGCGGGAGATCTCCCCCTTGCGGCACGCCTCTATGATGGGGGCGTTGAACAGATGCTCCCGGGCCGGAGCGGTGGCTTGTTGCAGCACTTGATAGAAGCTCATGAACTCTCTCCTGTAAGGCATTGGCTGATCTGCCGGGAAAAGTGGTGATAAATCCGTTCGCGACGGGGGCGACCGTTGGCGGTCAGCAGCTCCGGATGCTGATCCAGCGCCACCGGCAGCCAGTGATGGATGCGGGCATAGTCGGGCAGACGATGGTTGAGCTGCTCGATCTGCTGGGCCAGCAGGGCGTCGGCGCCGGGCAGTGGCTGGATCAGGGCGACGTTGACCGGCTGGCCGTCACCGAAGATCACGATGCGGGCGATGGCCGGACAGAGCTGGGCTTCCGCCTCGACCCACTCGGGGGAGAAGTTGCGGCCAAAGGCGGTGATCTGGACGTTCTTCTTGCGCCCGGTGATGTGCAGGTAACCCTCCGCATCCAGATGACCCAGATCGCCGGTGGCGACCCGTTCTGGCGTCGGCTCGTCGCTGCCCAGATAGCCGAGCATGGCGGCTCCCTTCACCAGGATCTCGCCGTCGGCGGCGATCGATACCCGGCAGTGGGGCAGTGGTTGGCCGACGCTGCCCAGGCTGTGGCAATCGGGGCCGTTGAGTGCCACCACGGAGCCGCACTCCGACAGCCCGTACCCCTCGTAGACCGGCAGCCCCAGCTTGCGGGCCCGGCTGATGAGCTCGGGCGAGACCTTGCCGCCCCCCACCGCGACGAAGCGCAGGGCGGCCAGCTGTTCGGCCAGCGCCGGGTTGGCGCTGCACAGGGCCAGCAACAGGCGTAGCAGCTCGGGCACCAGCACCAGGCTGTGGGTGGGCCAGCGTAGCAGGGCCTGGGCCAGGGTGGCCGGCTCCAGCTTGCTGGAGCCGGCAAAGCCGAGCTCAGCGAGCGAAGGGATGCGGCTGCAGGCACCGGTGAGCAGCGGCACGTAGAGGCCGGTCAGGTTTTCCAGCAGGGTGGTGAGCGGCAGCAGGGTCAGGTGCTTCTCAACCTTGGCCGGGGCAACCCGCTCGGCCAGCGAGGCGCAGACCGTCATCATCTGAGCCAGCGACAGGCAGACACCCTTGGGCTGGCCAGTGGTGCCGGAGGTATAGGTGATCTTGGCGGTGCCGGCCGGCAGGGGCGGCAACCGGGCTGGCGTGCGGCGCCACAGCGGTAGCTCGCCAACCACCAGTTGCAGCGGATCGCTGGCCTGCCAGCCCGGATGGTGAGGGCCGATCAGGGCGTCGGCGCCGCTGCTCTCCAGCAGCCACTCCTGCTGCTCCAGGCTGAAGAAGTGGGGGATCGGGATGACGACGATACCGGCCATGGCGCAGGCGAGATCGATGAGAGCCCAGGGCAGGCCGTTGTCCAGCTGCAGCGCCAGCCGGCCGATCCCGGCCATCTGCAGGCGGTCGGCCAGCGGCGGCAGTTGCTGCCACAGCGCCTCGTAGCTGAGGCTGTGCTGGCTGTTGGCGAGAGCCGGGCTATGGGGCGTCTGGCGGGCGAAGTAGGCGATTTGGTCAAACAGCATCATAAGGCGCTCCGGTGCGGGCAGTTGAACAGGGAGGGCATGGGCGCCAGCAGGGAGAGCAGCAGGCTGCCCCGGGCCAGCGCCTGCCGTCCGAGGCCGAGGTCACCGACCATCACCTTGGGCTGGCAGCGGTAATAGGCACCCCAGGCGCTGGCATCGTCACCCACCTTGTCGGCCCGGGCGGGGGCCAGCTCCACCGGAGTGAGGTGGAGGCGATGAAAGCTGTTGCGAAGCTTGGCGGTGCCGGTGAACACCACGTAGTCGAGGTCGTTGTCGCACAGCAGGCGGCAGAGCGCCGCAAACATCAGGCGGGCGTTGCCGGGTTCGCTGCAGGCGAGGTTGCCCACCTCGACGATGCGATCCCGCCGGGCGGGGGCTCCGAGCCGGGTTTCGATGGCGGCCTCGATCGGCTGATCCAGATACTGCTCCAGATAGAGGCGATCGCTGCCAGCCAGCTTGAGACCGCAGGCGCCGACCAGCAGGCCGTCGGCCCGGTAGAGGCCGAGCAGGCAGGGCAGAAAATGGGGAATGCGGGCGTTGAACTCCTGGCTGTAGGCCGCCTGGATGTAGCCCTGCAGTGCCATGACCTGTTGCGGGGTATCGGCCAGCGCCAGCCGATAGGGGGCTTGAATGTCTGTGGTCATGGATGGCTCCTTCTTGTCGATTGTCATCAGACTAAAGGGGCAAACTTAAGAAACCCTTAAGAGGTAAAAAATCTGTTTCACACAGAGGCAACTGCTTGAAAAGAGAGGTAAAGCTGTGACCCGATTGCGAGGCAGCCGGACAAAAGCCTTGTCAGCCGCCAGGCGGGCAGGCAAGCTGCGGCCACGTTTGACCGCCCCGCTTTCGAGAGGAGATGCCATGACCCCCTTACCCTGCCCGCTCTGCTGCACCGCCGATGCCTATGAGCTGCCGGTGGCCGGCAAGCTGTATCATCGCTGCCGGACCTGCGAGCTGGTCTGGCTGGATGCGGCCGAACACCTGGATCCCGCGCGCGAGAAGGCGGTCTATGATGGCCACGACAACCAGGTGGATGACCCCCGCTATCGCGGCTTTTTGATGCGGGCCTTCGGCGAGGTGCTGCGCCGCCTCTCCCCGCCGGCCAGCGGCCTCGATTTTGGTTGCGGCCCGGGCCCGGCGCTCATCGCCATGGGCCGCGAGGCGGGTTACCAGATGGCGGGCTACGACAAGTTCTATGCCGATGAGCCCGAGCTGCTGACGCGGCAGTATGACTTCATCACCAGCACCGAGGTGATCGAGCACATCGCCACCCCGCGCGCCGTGCTGGAGACGCTGTGGGGCTGCCTCAAGCCCGGCGGCCTGCTGGTGCTGCAGACCCAGCGGGTACTGGGGGACGATCGCTTCAAGACCTGGCGCTATCGCCATGATCCCACCCACATCGTCTTCTTTGCCGAAGCCTCGTTTCGTGCCCTGGCGGCCCGTTGGCAGGCGCAGGTCGAGTTTCCCCACGCGGATGTGGCAGTGTTCACCAAACCCTGAGCTGGGCGTTTTCATTTGGCCATGAGTTGGGCATGCTGGTGGCCCGATACCCAGGAACGGATGCCCCTATTTCCATGTCGATCGCCCACCTCTCATTGCAAGACGCCCGCCACCTTCAACTGGCGGCCCAAGGGCTGCTGACGCCGCGCCGCGGCAAGGCGAAACCGGCCGATCTGCTGGCCACCATCCGCCGCATGGCGCTGCTGCAGATAGACACCATCTCGGTGGTGGCCCGCAGCCCTTACCTGGTGCTGTTCAGCCGGCTGGGGCAGTACGATCCGCGCTGGCTCGAGCAGTTGCTGGCCGAGGGCGAGATCTTCGAATATTGGGCCCACGAGGCCTGCTTCGTGCCGCGGGAAGATTATCGCCTGCTGCGTCACCGCATGCTGGATCCCGCCGCCATGGGCTGGAAGTTTTCGGCCAACTGGCTCGCCACCCACCAGCAGGAGATTGGCGAGATCATCGAGCGCATTCGCCAGCACGGCCCGGTGCGGGCGGCCGATTTTGAACGCCAGGGGGGGCAAGGGCAACGGCTGGTGGGACTGGAAGCCGGAGAAGCGCCATCTGGAGGTGCTGTTCACCGCAGGCCAGCTGATGGTGCGCGAGCGGCGCAACTTCCAGCGGGTTTACGATCTGGCCGAGCGGGTGATGCCCGAGTGGCGCGACGAGCGGGATCTGCCGAGCCCGGAACAGGCGCAAAGGGACATGGTGCGAGCCAGTTGCCGGGCGCTGGGGCTGGTCAAGACCGGCTGGGTGGCCGACTACTATCGGTTGCGGCGCGGCAAATACGACGCCCTGCTCCACCAGCTGGCGGATGAGGGAGAGTTGCTGCCAGTGCGGGTGGAGGGGTGGCAGCACGGCGCCTTCGTGCACGCCTCGCTGGCAGACGAGCTGGCCCAGGCCCAGTCCGGCACCCTCAAGGCCACCCATACCACGGCGCTGTCACCGTTTGACCCGCTGGTGTGGGATCGCAAGCGGGCCAGCGAGCTGTTCCAGTTCGACTATCGCATCGAGTGCTACACTCCGGCCCCCAAGCGCCAGTACGGCTACTTCGTGCTGCCGCTGCTGCATCGCGGCAAGCTGGTGGGCAGGATGGATGCCAAGGCCCATCGCCAGCAGGGGATCTTCGAGATAAAGAGCCTCTATCTGGAGGCGGGGGTCAGGGTGACCCGGACCCTGGCGCAGGATCTGGCCAAGGCACTGCAGCGGCTGGCCGACTGGCACCAGACCCCGACCTTGCGCTACGGTGCCATCCCTGCGCCCCTGCTGGCCCTGTGGCAGGAGGTGGCGCTATAACGGGGAGCGTCACACCCGCCTGCACTAAGCTGCAAGGGAGAGGAAGGAGGGAGACGATGACGCGAGCCATGTTGTTGCTGCTGGGATGGGGCCTGACCGGGCTGGTGGAGGCGGCCCAGCCCGAGGTGCAGATCTGCCTGGGGGAGGGCAACGAGTGGGCCCCCTTCACCTACTGGGAGCGCAAGGATGGCGTGCCCGATACCCGCCGTCTCACCGGTTCGGCCACAACCCAGGTGCTGGAGGCCCTTAAACGGCTCGGCTTGTCCTACAAGATCCGCTATCTGCCCTGGGCACGGGTGCAGCAGGAGCTGGCCGACTATCGCCAGAACCACTTGTGCGAGCTGACCTGGGATGCCAGCTACAAGCCGGAGCGGGCAGAATATGCCTTCTACAGCGTACCGCTCTACTATACCCACCTCGGATTTTTCTACCTCAAGCGGCGCTTCCCCGAGGCGCCCGATCTGCAGACGGTCAATCGCTCCCGGGTGTGCGGGGTGCTCGGCTACAACTATGCCCCCTACGGGCTGGCGCAGGAGCCGCGCCGGCTCAAGCAGCTGCAGCAGGCGCTGGACATGCTGGGGCGCGATCGCTGTGACTTCTTGCCCAGCGAGATTGAACCCCTGATGAGCGGCATCGGCCTTGGCATCTACCAGAGCGAGAGCGGGCTGCTCCACCTCGCCCTGCCCAGTCGCAAGGGCTTCTATCTGCTGGTGAGCAAGGGCTCGCCGCGCTCCTATGAGCTGGTGACCCGCCTCAACCAGTTGCTGATCGAGTTTCAGGACAGCGGTTACAGCGACGAGGTGATGCGCCGCTTCTTACCGCCGATGGAGTGAGCACTATCCACAAGTCGGGCATCAGACCCCGCTTTTTTATGGCCGGATGGTTTGTCCCGTCAAGTGGGCGGACGTGCTTTCGGACGGGCAATAAAAAACCGGGCACTTGGCCCGGTTTGTCATGCAGTCTGGATGGGTTTACTGGAACACCAGCACCATCAGCAGACCCAGGGTGATGGCGGACACCAGGAAGGCGAAGCCATAGAACACATAGTGGTGCAGCTTGGTGGTGTGGATCCCCAAGTCATGCAGGCCGTGGTAGATGCGGTGCATGCCGTGCCAGATGGGCAGGGCGATGATGGCCAGCAGGATGCAGGCACCCCACCAGGAGCTGGCGAATTCCAGCACGCGCTCGTAGCTCATGGTCTCCACGTCCATGATACCCATGGGCACCAGCAGACCTGTGATGAGGACAATGACCGGCAGCAGCATGGCAACGACCATGCCACCCGCACCAAACAGACCCCAATATATAGGCTCGTCAGAACGTCTCATATTTTTTCCTCAAATAATGATTGAGTGATCGTGGCCAACGTTTCTGAATGAGAGCCCGGTACCAAACAGACACCAATAACCAGGCTCGTCAGAACGTCTCATTGTTTTCTCCTCAGGCCACGATGATCAGGACAAGCAGGGATACCACCGCCAGCGCCACATACTGGGCGATGACGATCGGCTTCTCCGGCACCAGGTCTTCGCCACGGAAGATGCGCATGGCTTTCGGGGCCAGGGCGAACCAGGTCTTGGCGTGAAACAGGCAGGCTGCCAGGGCGATGACATGGAACAGGATGGCGATCGGGCTCTGCAGGGATTCCAGCCAGCCGTTGAACGCCTCCTGACCCTGTACCAGCCGCAGCAGACCCCACATCAGCACGACGGCGTAGATGGAGACGAAGATGCTGGTGCCTTCGCGGATCATGTAACCGGTGTAGAAGGCATTCTTCAGCCACCAGTCTTTCTTCATTTCGCGGACGTAAGGCTTACGTTTGCTATTGGTGTTGTTCATGGTCTCATTCCTGCTCTCAATCTGGCTTGAACATGGCGATCATGTAGTCCTTGGCGCTCTCGACCTTGCCAAGCTGGATGGCCGCCGCCGGATCCACGCCTTTCGGGCACACTTCGGAGCAGTAGCCCACGAAGGTGCAACCCCAGACGCCCTCGTCCTGGCTGATGATCTTCATCCGCTCTTTGGACGCGCTGTCGCGGTTGTCGGCGTTGTAGCGATAGGCCAGCGCCAGGGCCGCCGGACCGGTGAACTTCTTGTTGATGCCATATTGCGGGCAGGCCGCGTAGCACAGACCGCAGTTGATGCACATGGAGAACTGGTGATACTTCGCCATGTCAGCCGGGGTCTGGGTGTACTCGCCATCGCACAGGTTGCGCGGCTCAGACGGGATGATGTACGGCTTGATGCTCTCCAGTTTCTCGATGAAGTCGGACATGTCGACTACCAGATCGCGCTCGATCGGGAAGTTGTTGAGCGGCTCGATAGTCATCTTGCCCGGCAGGTAGTCGCGCAGGAAGGTCTTGCAACCGAGTTTCGGAATGCCGTTGACCATCATGCCGCAGGAGCCGCAGATCGCCATCCGGCAGGACCAGCGAAAGCTCAAGGTAGAGTCCAGATGATCCTTGATGTATTGCAGCGCATCCAGCAGGGACATCTCTTTGAGGTAGGGCACCTGGAAGGTCTGCATCCAGGGCTCGTTATCCTGCTCGGGACGGTAGCGCAGGATTTCAATTTCGATCATCTCAGCCATTCTTCTTAGCCTCGTCTTGTTTCTCACCCTCGGAACCGTACACGCGCTTGGCCGGTTGGGATTTAGTGATCTTCACATCGGAATAGTCGATGGTCGGGGCCCCTTCGCCGTTGTAGAAGGAGAGAGTGTGCTTGAGGAAGTTGACGTCATCGCGCTCCTCGTAACCGTCCAGACGCTGGTGGGAACCGCGGGACTCTTTCCGGTTGATGGCGGAGTGCGCCATGGCTTCGGCCACGTCCAGCATGTAGCCCAGTTCGATGGCGTACAGCAGATCGGTGTTGAAGACGGAGGACTTGTCGTTGATCTTGATCTTCTTGTAACGGGCTTTCAGCTCGTTGATCTTGTCGATGGTGCCCTGCATCAGCTCTTCGGTACGGTAGATACCAACACCGGCTTCCATGGACATGCCCAGCTCGTTGCGGATATCGGCCGGGTTTTCGGTGCCGTCGATATCGAGCAGGGAGAGGTGCTGCTTGATCAGCGCTTCGGCCTTGGCGGCCAGCGCCTGGGTGTTGCCGTGAGACTGGGTCTTGGCAAATTCACCGGCGTGCTCACCGGCCACCTTGCCGAACACCACGATCTCGGACAAGGAGTTGGAACCCAGACGGTTGGCGCCGTGCAGACCGACGGAGGCACACTCGCCCAGAGCATAGAGGCCCGGCAGACGGGTGGCGCACTGACCGTTGGTCTCAATGCCGCCCATGGTGTAGTGGGCAGTCGGACGTACCGGGATCGGCTCTTTCACCGGATCCACACCCACGTAGGCCTTGGCCAGTTCGCAGATGAAGGGCAGACGCTCTTTCAGGTACTTCTCGCCGAGGTGGCGCAGGTCGAGGTGAACCACGTCGCCCATCGGGCCCTGGATCACGCGGCCTTTCTGCTGCTCCTGCCAGAAGGCCTGGGAGAGGCGGTCACGGGGACCCAGCTCCATGTGCTTGTTCTTCGGCTGGCCGACCGGGGTTTCCGGGCCCAAGCCATAGTCTTGCAGGTAGCGGTAGCCATCCTTGTTGAGCAGGATGCCGCCCTCACCACGACAACCTTCGGTCATCAGGATGCCGGTGCCCGGCAGGCCGGTCGGGTGATACTGGACGAACTCCATGTCGCGCAGCGGTACGCCGTGGCGGTAGGCCAGCGCCATGCCGTCACCGGTGACGATGCCGCCGTTGGTGTTGTAGCGATAGACACGGCCGGCGCCACCGGTGGCCAGAATGACGGATTTGGCCTGGATGAAGCGGGTGATGCCGTTCTGGATGTCAAAGGTCAGTACGCCCTGGACGCGGCCATCTTCCACGATGAGATCCATGCAGAAGTGCTCGTCGAAGCGCTTGATGCTCGGGTACTTGATGGAGGTCTGGAACAGGGTGTGCAGAATGTGGAAACCGGATTTGTCTGCCGCGAACCAGGTGCGGGGGATCTTCATCCCGCCGAAACGGCGCACGTTGGCCTTGCCGTCCGGCTTGCGGCTCCAGGGGCAACCCCAGTGCTCCAGCTGGATCATCTCGTTGGTAGCGTTGTTGACGAAGTAGTCGACCACGTCCTGCTCACACAACCAGTCGCCACCGGAGACGGTGTCGTTGAAGTGGTTTTCGAGGGAGTCATCATCACGGACGACACCGGCGGCGCCGCCCTCTGCGGCCACTGTGTGGCTGCGCATCGGGTAGACCTTGGAGATCAGGGCGATCTCCAGCTCCGGGTGAGCTTCCGCTATGGCGATTGCGGCACGCAGGCCACCACCACCAGCACCGATGATGGCGACATCGGTCTTGATAATATCCACATCTGCCTCCTTAGGGATAGATTTGCTGGGCACGATTTTGCTCTATGAAAAAAATTCAGGCTTGATGCAAGTCAAACTGGTCTGTTTTAGTGCTTGGCAATGGTGATCTTTATCAAAATCACCCCATTCCTTGGATGAAAACGCCGTAATTATCGCCATCCTGCAGTTATCGGTATCAGCCGCTGTCATTACTATGGTTATTTTAAGCTCAGGAT